>NZ_JCBANH010000027.1:0-70797 GCF_059760925.1 Achromobacter sp. 1011791174 | reverse complement strand
CCCGTTTGTATTTGAAGTATGGGATCAGCCTGGTACGGGCGACTCGCAGGCCGTCTGCGACGGGTACTGCTGCCTCTCAAGGTCTTCGCAGATCATGCGCGCGGCGCTGCCACGCTGTTTCAAGCAAACGACGTCAACGGCGGTCATGGGCCGTAGTCTGCATGGTTGAAAAGTGCCAGGATTCCATGTCCTGTGGCGCAGTTTCTACGGTCATGAATTTAGGTTTCCTAAATCAAGCGACTACTTTATATCGCTTTTTGGTATGTATTCGGCTAACTAGAATCCACGAGGAATTCATGAATATTTAGATTAACTAACTTGAAAACGAGGATCATGCCTTTCCATCAAGAGCGTGAATGCCTGCCCGTCTGCCGGGATGTGGACGCCATCACAGATACCGCCCGCGCGGTGAAATCATGAGGCCAGTTCGTCGAGTGCCGGCGAAGCTGGTATTGATTGGCACGATGATCGCCACCGCAGTGGGCGGTCTGTTTCTGTTCGATACGCTGCGCAAGCGGGCGGCCATCGAAGCGGCGCAAGCGAACACCGAAATCGCGGCGGTTGCTGTGGTGGTGCGCCGGATAGATGCCAAGGCATCGCAACAAACCATTGATGCTGTCGGCACGGTGGTCGCAGATCAACAGGTGCTTGTCGCATCCGAGACCGCTGGGCGCGTGACCCGGATTCATTTTGAAAGTGGCGAAATCGTCAAGGCTGGCGCCCCGCTGCTCCAGGTCAACAATGCCGCGAAAATCAAAGAGCTGGAGAGATATCGGGCGACAGCCCAGCTCGCTCAGTTCAGCCTCGAACGCGCGAAAAGATTGAATGGCCAGTCGATGTCGCGCGCCGAATATGAGCAGCATGTCGCTGCATATGACGAGAGCAATGCCCTTGTTGCGCAGACAGAAGCCGAGCTCGCCTTGCGTCTGGTGCGCGCGCCCTTTGCTGGCGAACTCGGAATCCGGCGAGTGAATCTGGGGCAATACGTCGAAGCCGGCACGCCGATTGCCACGCTTACCAACCTCGACACTCTCCATGTTGACTTTGCCGTTCCAGAGCGCTATCGCTCCATGCTCTTCCCAGGGCTTCAGATTTCCCTGGTTGGCGAGGTGACGGGGCAACCTACCGTCCAGGGAAGAATCACGTCGATCGATTCGCAGGTGGATGCGACGCATCGCACAGCTTCTGTCAGGGCGACCCTGAGCGCTGAAGGGCGACGGCATCTATGGCCGGGCGCTTTTGCACGCGTCCGCGTGCAACTACCTGAAGGCGAGGCCATGTTGCACGTACCCTCGATTGCCATCAGCCACTCCTTGTCGGGGCAGTCGCTATTCGTCATTCGCAAAGACCAGGCCCGCGACGTTGCTCGCCTGATGCCCATTCAGGTTGGCGAAAATCATGGAGGCGATGTGGCCGTTAAGGCTGGTGAGCTTCGTGCGGGCGACCTCGTCGTCGTGGCAGGCCAAATAAACTTGCGAGACAACACGCCCGTCACTCTGCGGATACAAGGTCAAGATGGCGAAGCGCTTGATCTCCCCGCTGCTGAGGGAGAGTGAAAATGGCCATTACCGACGTTTTTATTCGGCGTCCTGTCTTCACATGTGCGTTCGCATTGCTTATCGCGCTTGTCGGGTTGCGCGCGGTATTGAACCTGCCCATGCGCCAATATCCGAAAATAGAAAGTGCCGTTGTCAATGTCACAACCGAGTATCCCGGCGCTTCCGCGGAGCTGATACAGGGCTTCGTCACAACCACGCTGGCTCAGGCGATCGCGACCACGCAAGGTGTGGAATACATGTCGTCGTCATCAGAGCAAGGGCGCAGCACGATCACCGCCCATCTGCGCCTGAACGAAAACTCGGACACCGCCCTGACAGAAGTGCTTGCAAAGGTGAACGAGGTTCGCTATCTGCTGCCAAAGGATGCTTACGATCCGGTTGTCGTTCGGCAGGCGCCTGGGGCGATCGGCGTTATATATGCGGGATTCGATGGTCCCGAGGACGGAAACCTGACTCGCATCACCGACTATCTCACACGCGTTGCGCGCCCGATGCTGACGACCATTGATGGCGTGGCCGCAGTCAACATCCTGGGCGCGCAATCCCTATCCATGAGAATCTGGCTGGATCCGCTGCGCATGGCCGCACATGGCATCAGTGCGTCGGATATCCAGGCCGCCATCGAGGACAACAACTATCAGGCGGCGCCGGGGCAAATCAAGGGGGAATTCACGGTCAGCAATGTTCACGCCGACACGAACTTGAACGGTGTGGAGGGGTTTCGCCGCCTTGTGGTCAAGAGCGGAAAGAGTCCGATACGCCTGGAAGACGTGGCAACTGTGGAAATAGGCGCGCAGCACCGGAATCAGGTCGCCAGCATGAACGGCGAACCCGCTGTCTATCTTGAGGTAATGGCAACGCCCAGCGGGAATCCGCTGGCGATTTCACGTGACGTCAAAGCGGTATTGAACAAGTTGGACTTGCCCGCGGGATCCAGCATGGCCATTCCATATGACGTGACGGTATTCATCGACGCGGCGATCGACAATGTGCTTCTGAAACTTGTCCTTGCCAGCGTGGAAGTGGTTTTGGTCATTTTCCTGTTCCTGGGCTCTTTCCGCGCGGTGGCTGTGCCCATGCTCAGCATTCCGCTGTCTCTGTTGGGCGCAAGCGCAATCATGCTGGCGCTTGGCTTCAGCTTGAATCTCCTGACCTTGCTGGCGATGGTTCTTGCCATCGGGTTGGTTGTCGACGATGCAATCGTCGTTGTGGAAAACGTCCATCGACGAATGGAGGAAGGCGAGAAACCCCTGGAGGCCGCGCTGCACGGCGCGCGTGAGATTGCCGCTCCTGTCCTGACCATGGCGGCCACGCTGGTGGCCGTCTATGCGCCGCTTGGCCTGGTGGGTGGATTGACTGGCGCGCTGTTCAGTGAATTCGCATTCACCTTGGCTGCGGCCGTCGTCGTATCCGCGATCGTCGCCCTTACCGTCTCTCCCATGGCGGCGTCCCGGTTGCTTCAAGAGGGGGCGACAAGTCGCTTTGGCAAAGCCGTTGAAAGTGCCACGGGAAAAATCGTGGATCGATATGATCGTCTGCTGGGGAAAATGCTGCGCGACACGCGACCAGTCCTGATGGTTGGCGCGGGCGTATTGGTCGGTCTTCCCATTCTCTTCGGAGGGCTTCAGTCGGAGCTTGCACCGACGGAAGATCAAGGCGAAGTCATTGTGGACATGAAAGCGCCAGAGGCCGCGAATCTGGAATTTCTGGAGGGGGAAGCCAAACGTGTGGCGGCAACTCTGATTGATGTTCCGGAATCCGGCATCGTCTACGTGGTATCGGGTGTGGGCAGCGCGCTGAATCGTGGCTGGGGCGGCGTGATGTTGAGCCACTGGAGGGAGCGTCACCGCTCGGCGAAGGAAATCATGACCGCTTTGCAAGAAAATCTGCCGGCCGTTGAAGGCATCGCCGCCACCGCTTTCCTGCCGGCTCCCTTGCCTGGTTCCGTGGGGGGCTTCCCGGTTCAATTTGTCCTGTCCTCTCCCGACAAGCATGAAAGCGTCCATGCCTCGATGGAGAAAATAAAAGCTGCGGCAAGAGCTAGCGGATACTTCGCATTCGTGGACTCGGACCTGACTTTTTCCAAGCCGACAGTGTTGGTTCGCATAGACCGTGCGCGCGCGCATGATCTGGGCTTGAGCATGAAGGAAATAGGAGACACGCTGTCCCGCTTGACGGGCGAGGCATACGTCAATCGCTTTGGGGCTCAAGGCCGCGCCTATGACGTTATTCCCCAGGCACCGCGGCATCTGCGTCTCAACGCGGACGCGCTGGCGCTATACCATGTACGCACCGCGGCGGGTGACATGGTTCCGTTGTCGTCCGTGGTCAGCCTGGAGCAAGGCGTCGAGGCAAACGCGCTGACGCAGTTCAATCAGCTCAACAGTGCAACGCTGGTGGCCGTGCCGAATCCGGGCGTCACCCTTGGGCAAGCTGTCGGCTTCCTGCAAGCCGAAGCCGACATGCTGAAGCGTGACGGTGTGCAATCAGACTTTCTGGGCGAGTCGCGTCAATATCTGCAGGAGCAAGGGCGGTTTGCGATTACCTTTGCATTTGCCTTGGCGTTTATTTTTCTTGTGCTGGCTGCCCAATTCGAAAGCATCAGGGATCCGCTCCTGATTTTGACGACAGTGCCCCTGGCAGCCTTTGGCGCGCTATCCGCCATGTTCTTTGGTTTCGGCACGTTGAACATCTATACCCAGATCGGCCTGGTCACGCTCGTGGGCTTGATAGCAAAGCACGGCATCCTCATCGTGGAATTCGCCAATGCGCAACAACGCAGTACTGGCGCCGCTCGTGGTGATGCGGTGCGGGCTGCCGCCCGCACGAGAATACGCCCCATTCTGATGACCACCGCAGCCATGGTTGGCGGGTTGCTGCCCCTGATGTTTGCCAGTGGCGCGGGAGCAGGCAGCCAGCGGGCAATCGCCACCGTGCTGGTGACAGGGTTGCTGATCGGGACGATGTTCACGCTCTTCGTGCTTCCCGCCATCTATGCGCGATTTGGTCGCCAACTTGCGTCGCCGTCTGTGACGAACGATCGCCGCTTCAGCGATATGGAGGTGATGTCGTGAACATGCGCGCCATGAATATCGCGCTGCCGGATCTTGCTAGGCAGAAAGCTCCATTGAATGTAAAGGACTCGGCAATGACCGGACGAATGTATCGACAGATCGCGACGCTGTCGGCCATCTGTGGCATGGCCTTTCTATCCGCTTGTTCCGTGGCTCCCGAGTATGCCGTTCCGCAGATGACGCTCCCTGCGCAATACAAGTACGCGCTGTCGGAGCGGGAAATCGTCGGAGCCTGGCAGGACGCGCAGCCTGCCGACGCTTCCGTGCGTGGAGAATGGTGGAACTTGTTCGACGACCATGCGTTGAATTTGCTTCAAGACGCGGCGCGCCAGGCCAATCCATCTCTTCAGTCTGCGTGGGCACGGCTCAATAAGGCCCGGGCGCTGCAGCAGGAAGCGAAAAGCGCGCGTTCTCCCCGGATCGGAACAGGATTCGGGCTTTCACGAGAGCGGCCATCTCCCGTGGCCGAAGATGTGGCGCACGACGCCGCAACTCCGTTTAGAACCAAATGGCGCGTGGAAGCCGGCATTTCATATGAAGCCGACTTGTTCGGGCGACTGGCGAGCGCGACAGACGCTGCGCGGGCGGATATGCAACGCGATGAGGCGCTCTACGCATCGGTCCTTTTGACGCTGCAGGCAGATATCGCGCAGCACTATTTCCTGCTCCAGGAATTGGACGCAGAGAGGGCGATATTCGCCAAGGTCGTGACGCTGCGTGATGAGTCATGCCGATTGGTGCTCGATCGCCGCGAGGCCGGGCTGGCAAGCGAGTTTGATGTTTCGAGAGCGCGGACCGAGTTGGAAAGTGTGCGTAGCGAGGCGCTTGCTGTCGACCACCGGCGCGCGATTGCGGAGAATGCCCTGGCGATATTGACGGGGAAACTGCCTGCCGATTTTTCGGCGCCATTCAAGGAGATGGAGAATATCGTCGTTTCCATTCCTCCCGGCCTGCCTTCAAGTCTGTTGGAGCGGCGGCCGGACATCGCGGCAGCGGAACGCACAATGGCGGCCGCCAATGCGCGAATCGGAATGGCGAAAGCGGCCTTCTTTCCCAAGCTGGATCTCACTGCCTCGGGCGGATTCGAGTCTGCGGAACTTGGGCGGATTTTTGATTGGTCGAGCCGAACCTTCCTGCTTGGACCGTTGGTGGGAGGAGCGTTGTCGTTGCCGCTTTTCGATGGCGGCGCCAGACGCGCTCAGTTGGACTATAGTCTCGCGCAGTATGAGGAAGACGTGGCCATCTATCGGCAGACGGTGCTGACTGCCTTTCGCGAAGTGGAGGATGGCCTTGCAGGCGTTCGGTTCCTGAAAACACGGGCTGTGGCGCAGGAGGCTGCAAGGGCTGCTGCCCAACGGACAACTGAACTCGCGCGGCTCCAGTATCGCGAGGGACATATCAGCCAGTTGGATGTTATCGACGCCGAGCGTTCTTTCCTGAGCCACCAGCTTGCCGCGTCGCGTCTGCGCGGAGAACAGGCGCGCACTGTCGTTCAGCTCGTCCGCGCATTGGGAGGAGGATGGATGGTTGAATCCCATGCCGACGAGACGAAGCAGGACGACGTCAAGCAGCGCCTGTTGACCATGGGTTCGGAAGCGAGCCCGATGACGCCGGAAGCCTTCGCCGGGTTCGTCAAGAATGAAAAGGCCAAGTGCCAGGAGATCGTCAAGATCTCGGGCGCCACCCTGAACTGATACGGCAAGAAGCATCCACGGCCCGGCGTCTCAAGCGCCGGGCCGTTTTCATTTCGCCGTCTTGATGTTGGTACGCCGGTTCAGTCGTCCTCGTCGGCGAGAGGGGCGGCCAGCAGGCCGTTGATCAGCCGAGCCAGTTGCTGGTGGTCCACGTCCAGGTTGGTGCAGCCGTATTGGTCGGGGTCGCGGTTGACCCAGGCGCCCGCCGCGCGCCAGCCGGCGTCTTCCGGTTCCAGCCGCAGCGCATAGATCCAAGTGCCGGTCCAGCTGCGGTGAAAGCACAGCTGGCCGTCTTCCAGGTAGATGAACCACTTGTCTTCCATCTCCTGCGGGATCAGGCCCTGGCGCAGGCGCGCGTACTGGTCGGCGTCGTAGACGGCGTCGAAGGGCAGGTCGGCGCGCTTGGCGGGCGCCGGCAGGCGCTTCCAGGAGTCGGCTCGGGCGATGGGCATGGCGGCGTCGTGTCCTATGCGATGCGGAAGGTTCCGAATACTACGGCCCCGCCAAGCATTTGTCTGCCGCCATGCCTGTCCTGCCTCGATCTACATCTTGCACTCGGCCGCGTGCACGTCGGTGTGGTCGCGCGCCAGCACCTTGACGTTCTTGTAGACCAGCTTGCCGTCCGCGCCTTCCTCGATGTGCAGCAGGTACCAGTCCTGCACCGGGTGCTGGTTGGGGCCGAACCTGAACTTGCCGCGCACGCTGGGGAAGTCGGCGCGGCGCAGCGCGTCGCGGAATGCGTCGGGCTTGCCGGCGATGTCGCCGCCGACCGCCTTCAGGCCGGATCCGATCAGGTTGGCCGTGTCGTAGGCCTGGGCCGCGTAGGCGGTGGGCGCGCGCTTGTAGGCCTTGGTGAAGGCGTCGACGAAGTGCTTGTTCTGCGGATTGTCCAGGTCGGCGCTCCACAGCGAACTCAGGTAGAAGCCCTTGCCGGCGCTGCCGGTGGCGGCCAGCATGCGGTCGTCCATCGAGTAGATCGGCGTGATCATCTTGATCTTGCCGGCCAGCCCGGAATTGGCGAACTGCTTGGTCAGGTTGATGCCCGCGCCGCCGGGATGGAACTGGAACAGCGCGTCCGGATCCAGCGAGCGGATGCGCGCCAGTTCCACCGAGAAATCTGATTGATCGAGCTTGGTGTAGATCTCTTCGACGATCTCGCCCTTGTAGGCGCGCTTGAAACCGGCCACGGCGTCGCGCCCGGCCTGGTAGTTGGGCGCCATGACGACCACGCGCCTGGCGCCCAGGTCGTTGGCGGCCATGCCGGCGGTGTCGGCGTAGGAGTCGTTCTGGAACGCCACCGAGAAATAGTTGGGATTGCAGGCGCGGCCGGCGTAGTTCGACGGCGCGGCATTCAGGCTGACGTAGAAGCCGCCGGCATTGAGCACGGCGGGCGCGACTGCGGCCAGCACGTTCGAGAAGTTCACGCCGGTGAACAGGCGCACGCCGCTCTGCACCATCCTGTCGGCGCTCTGCTTGGCGTTGGCCGGCTTGAGCGCGTCATCCTCGACGCGCACGTTGACTGGCACCCCGCCGAGCTTGCCGCCGCCTTCCTGGACGGCCAGCATGAAGGCGTCGCGCTCGTCCTCGCCGATATAGCCGGCGGGCGTGGACAGCGTGCCGATGAAACCGATGTCCACGGGTTTTTGCTGCGCGCCGGCGGCGTGCGCGTACAGCGCCAGCAGCGTGACGGCCGACGCGGCGACGCGTCGGATGGCGCGTCGGGACGCGCCGGCGGCGGGTGTTGCGGCAATGCGGACGGCGCCGCGGGTCGATGCGTGCTTCATGTCGTCTCCTCCTGTGCCTGTTTTTCTATGGCTGGATGGGTCCCGCGAGGCATTGCTCCACTTTCCAGCCGTAGAGCCATTGCAACGCGTCCTGGAACTGGGACTGGCTGCGGCCGGTCCACAGCGAATTGCGCACGGTGCGTTCGACGCCGCGCGCGTGATACAGCCGGCCCATCTCGCGCGTGGACCAGACCACGCGGGCGCTGCGCGGGATGCGGACCGACTCGTAGCGCCGGAAGGCGGCTTCCAGGTCGTGGCCGCAGGCGCGCACGGCCTCGCCCAGCGTCACGGCGTCTTCCAGCGCCATGCAGGCGCCTTGCGCCATGTACTGGGTCATGGGATGCGCGGCGTCGCCCAGCAGCGTGACGCGTCCCTGGCCCCAGTGCTCGACCGGCTCGCGGTCGGCGGTGGCCCAGCGCTTCCACGAAGTGGGCCGGTCCAGCATCTGGTGCGGGCGCGGGTGTATGTCCTGGAAGTACGACAGCACTTCTTCCTTGCTGCCGTCGCGCACGCCCCATTCCTCCTGCTCGCGGCTGTGGAAGGTGACGACCAGGTTGTATTGCTGGCCGCCGCGCAGCGGATAGTGGACCAGGTGGCAGTGCGGGCCGGCCCAGAGCACGGGCGCGTTGATGCGCAGTTCCTCGGGCATGTTGTCGCGCTCGACCACGGCCCGGTAGACCACATGGCCGGTGACGCGCACCGGATCGCCCACCATCCGCTGGCGGATCACGGACTTGACGCCGTCGGCGCCGATCACGGCATCGGCCTGGTAGCGGCGGCCCTGCGTGTCCACCACTTCGGCGCGCCCGCCTTGCTGCGACACGTCGGCGATCTGGGTGGAGGTGTGGAAGCGGATCAGCGGGTCCTGTCGCACGGCTTCCAGGATGGACAGGTGGATGTCGGCGCGGTGGATGACGGCGTAGGGGCCGCCGAAACGGGCGCGGAAGTCCTCGCCCGTATCGATGCGCACCACCTCGCGGGCATCGACCGCGTCCATCATGATGATGTGGTCGGTGAAGACGGCGCGCTCGCGCGCGGCGCGGCCGACGCCCAGTGCGTCCAGCGCCGCGAAGGCGTTGGGGCCGAGCTGAATGCCCGCGCCGATCTCGCCGATCCGCGACGCCTGTTCCAGCAGTTGCACCTCCACGCCCTGGCGCGTGAGCGCCAGCGCCGCGGCCAGGCCGCCGATGCCGCCGCCCACCACGATGACCGATTGTCGCGCGGCGCTGTCCGCCCTTGCCGTGTTCATGCCTGTTCCCCTGCCGCCGTTGTGTCCATCGTCATGATTCATGCCACCGCCGAGGGCGGCGTTGCCCGTTCAGTCCTGGCCGCCCGGGAACGCGCCTTGCTCGCGCAGGCGCGCCTGCAAGACCGCCACGGGCAGTTCAGCCGGCAGCGTGCCGGCCTTCAACGCCAGCGCCGCCGCGGCGCCGGCGGCCTCGCCCATCGCGAAGCAGCTGCCGCTGACGCGCGCGGCCGACTGGCCCTCGTGCGTCATGGACGCGCAGCGGCCGGCCACCAGTACGTTGCGCGCCACGCCGGCGCCGCGTCGCGGCAGCATCATGCGGTAGGGCAGCTGGTTGTAGCCGCGCGATTCGGGAATGGGCGGCCACAGCCATTTCACGTCGCCGGCCATGTGCATCTCCAGCGGCCAGCCGTTCACGCCGATGCTGTCGTCGAAGTCGGCGCAGCCCAGCACGTCGTCCTGCGTCAGCATGTACTCGCCGACGATGCGCCGGGTTTCGCGGATGCCGAGTTGCGGCGCGATGTCCAGCACATAGGCCTGCTCGAAGCCCGGCACCTTGGCGCGCAGGAAGGCCAGGTACTGCACGATCTGGCGGCGGCCTTCCAGCTCGCCGGCCGACAGCGATTCGGCGTCGGTGCCGTCGGCCGCGCCGCCATCGGCATCGGCCAGCTGGGTCACGTTGACCCGCCATTCGTAGTCGTGCTTCTGCGGACGCACGATGGCGCCCCGGCGCGGGAAGGTGAATTCGCCGCTGGCGGCGGCCGCGTCCATCAGCGCCGGTATGGTCTTCCAGGCTTCCTGCGCCCGCGCGCCGTCGACGTTGCCGACCTTGAACATCAGCGTGGGATAGAGCATGCCGCCGTGGGCGTCGCCCTTTTCAAAGGGCAGGCCGGCCCAGGCCGCCAGGTCGGCGTCGCCGGAGCAGTCGATGAAGACGCGGCCGCGCACCGCGCGGCGGCCCGACTTGGTTTCCAGGAATAGCGTGTCCACGTCGCCATCGGCGCCGTGCGCCATGCCGGTGGCCAGCGCATGGAACAGGACGCCGGCGCCGCTGTCCCGCAGCAGGCCGTCGGCCGCGCACTTGAAGGCCGAGATGTCGTAGGCCTGGGCGTGGATCTTGCCCAGGATCAGGTGAGGCTCGTTCAGCCCGTCCAGCGCGCGCATGCGGTCCAGCAGCTCATCTGTCATGCCGTGCACCACCTGCCGGATCGTGCCGCGCACGTTGGCGTGCAGGCCGCAGAAGTTCGACACGCCGGCCGCCGTGCCCATGCCGCCCAGGAAGCCATAGCGCTCGACCAGCAGCACGCTGGCGCCGTTGCGCGCGGCGCTGGCGGCGGCCAGCAGGCCGGCCGGGCCGCCGCCCAGCACGACGACATCGTATTCGCCGTGCAGCGGGGTCTGGCGGGCGGGTTCGGTGATGTGCATCCGTGTCTCCTTGCCGGCGCGCCTATTGGCCCTTGATGCCGAGTTTCTTGATGATGGGACTCCAGCGTTGCAGCTCGTCGTCCATGTAGGCGCGGAACTGCGCGGGCGTGTCGCCCACCGGCTCCATGAACTGGGCCTGCAGGCGCTTGGCGACTTCCGGATCGCGGATCGCCTGGATCAGCGCGTCGGACAGTTTCTTCTGGATGTCGGCCGGCGCCTTGGACGAGATGACGAAGCCGATCCAGGCCGAGCCCTCGATGCCCTGCACGCCAGCCTCGGCCAGCGTGGGAATCTCTGGCAGCAGCGCCGAGCGCTTGGAAGAGGTCACCGCCAGCGCTTTCAGCCTGCCGTCCTTGACCATGGGCATGACCGCGATGGGCGGCAGCGCGCCGAATTGCGTGTCGCCCGACATCAGCGAGGTCAGCGCGGCCGGCGACGAGGGATAGGGCACATGCGTGGCGCGCGCGCCGATCTGCTGCAGCAGCAGTTCCACCGCCAGGTGGGACACGGTGCCCGTGCCGGTCGAGGGGAAGTTGTACTTGTCCGGGTTCTTCTTCAGCGCGTCCAGCAGCTGGCCGACGTTGGCGATGCCGGAACCGGCCGGCACCACCAGCACGTTGGGCTGGTGCACCGCCAGCGTCAGCGGCGCCAGGTCGGTGGCGGGCGCATAGGGCAGCTTGTCGAACAGCAGCGTGTTGTTCACCAGCGGGCCGGTGATGGACACGCCGAAGGTGTAGCCGTCGGGCTTGGCATTGGCGATGGCATAGGTGCCGATGTTGCCGCTGGCGCCGGGCTTGTTCTCGACCACGATGCTCTGGCCGAGCAGCGCGCCCGCTTTCTCGGTGACGATGCGCGCCACCTGGTCCGGGCTGGAGCCGGGGCCGAACGGCACCAGCGCCTTGAGCGGCTGGCTGGGCCAGGCCTGGGCCTGGGCGGCGGCCAGCGGCGCCAGCGCGGCGAGGGCCAGCGCGACGGCGCTTGCGGCCAGGGTCAAGGGCTTATGCATGGTTGTCTCCCGCGTCCTTCATGGCATCGAAGTAGGTCTGTTCATTGGCGATGAAGGCCGCCACCATGGCGCGGTAGGCGGCGTCGACCACCTGCTCCAGATTGGCGAAGCCCTGGTTGTGGCGCTCGGCCAGGCGGCGCGCCTTTTCAAAGACCTCGGCCTGGCGCGCCGGGGCGCTGACCTGGTAGGCGTCGCGCTTGAAGCGGGCGGCGTCCTTCACGTACATGGCGCGCTCGGCTATCAGCTTGACGATCTGGTCGTCCAGCCGGTCGATGTTGGCGCGCACGTCGGCCAGCGTGGCGCACAGGGGCCGGTAGTCCGGGTCCAGGTACTCGCGCAGCGGACGGCCTTGGGTATCGGGTTCTTGCATGGTTTCCTGCTGTGGCTATTGGATGTAGTCGGGCTGCTGGGCGGGCGCGGCCCGCTGGAAGGCGGGCTGGGCGACGCAGTGCTCATGGACGCGCATGACATGGGCGTATGGCGTCAGATCGCAGCCCATGCGCTGCGCGTTGGCCACCTGGGGCACCAGGCAGCAGTCGGCCAGCGTGGGCGCGTCGCCGAAGCAATAGGCGCCTTGGCCGTGGCGCTGCAGCAGCGTCTCGACGGCGGACATGCCTTCGGCGATCCAGTGGCGATACCAGTCGTTCTTCTGCGCGTCACTGGCGCCCAGCACGTCCTGCAGGTAGCGCAGGATGCGCATGTTGTTGACGGGATGGATGTCGCAGGCGATGGCCAGCGACAGTTCCAGCACGCGCGCCCGCGCCAGCGCATCCGTGGGCAGCAGGCGCGGCTCGGGATGGGTGGCGTCCAGGTAGTCGATGATGGCCAGCGACTGCGACAGCTGCGTGTCGCCGTCGATCAGCAGCGGCACGCCGGCGGACGGGTTCAGCGCCACATATCCGGCGGCGCGCTGTTCCTGTTTGCGCAGGTTCACCGGCAGGTATTCGTAGGACAGTCCCTTGAGCGCCAGCGCGATGCGCACGCGGTACGAGGTGGAGCTGTTGAAGAAGTTGTGCAGTTGCATGGGCGGCTCTTCGCGGAAGGTCTCAGGCTATGCGCACGCTGAGCGTGCCCAGGCCGTCTACGCCGCCGGTCATGAGGTCGCCGCGCACCACCGGGCCCACGCCTTCGGGGGTGCCGGTATAGATCAGGTCGCCGGCTTCCAGACGGAAGTACTTCGACAGGTAGGCCACGGTCTCGGCCACCGACCAGATGAGCTTGCCGATGTCGCTGCGCTGCTTGTCGCGGCCGTTGACCTGCAGCCAGATGCCGGCGCGGGCGATGTCGGGCAGCGCGGCGGCGGGGCGCAGCGGGCCGATCGGCGCGCTCTGGTCGAAGGCCTTGCCCAGCTCCCAGGGGCGGCCGGCCTCGCGCATCTTCATCTGCAGGTCGCGGCGCGTCATGTCCAGGCCCACGGCATAGCCCCAGACATGGTCCAGCGCGTTTTCCACGGCGATGTTCGCGCCGCCCTTGCCAATGGCGGCGACCAGCTCGATTTCATAGTGCAGGTTGGCGGTCTCGGGCGGGTAGGGCAGCGACAGCGTCTCGCCTTCGGCCACCGGCACCACGGCATCGGCCGGCTTGCAGAAGAAGAAGGGCGGTTCGCGGTCCGGGTCGAAGCCCATCTCGCGGGCATGGGCGGCGTAGTTGCGGCCCACGCAATAGACGCGGCGCACGGGATAGCGGTCGGCGCTGCCGGCCACGGGCACCGCGACGGGCGCGGCGGGGGCAAAGACGAAAGACATGGATCACCCTTCTGATGCGGGACTGTCGGAAAACGGAAAGGCGCGCGGGCGCCGCGCGTTCAGTCGGCGCGCGCTTCGCGCCAGACGCCCAGCGCGGCCTGCACCGGGCGGTCGGAATAGCTGAATAGCGTGGCGTCTTCCAGCGCCGCCAGCTGCAGCGGCTGCCAGGACGGCGCCACGAATACGTCGCGCGGGCCGAAATGGAATTCCTGCTCGCCGATGCGGGCCGTGCCGCGGCCCTCCACCACGCAGTAGACGGTGGAGTCGGTGCAGCGGCTGGTCTTGCCCTGGAAGCCGGCGGGCAGGAGCTGCATGAAGGTGGCCATGGTGGGCATGGGATAGCCGCCCGTGGCAGGGTTCAGGTAGCGCAGCTTGACGCCGTCCCAGGGGTCCAGCTCGCCGTGGCGGTAGAGCTGGTCCAGCGCCTCGCGGCTGCGCTCATACGGGTAGTTGAAGATCGGCGAGGTGCCGCCCGTCGCCTGGTGGCGCACCGGCGCCATGTTGTGGCCGTAGCGCGCCATGCTGTCGCCCTCGGGGCGGGTGACGGGCTGGGTGGCCGAGGGGTAGTTCTCGGCAAAGCCCGCGTCCAGGAAGCGCAGCAGCGGGATGTCCAGGCCGTCCAGCCAGACCACCGGCTCGCCGCCGTCGGCGCTGTCGGCGTTGCCGTGGTCATGCCAGGTCCAGGACGGGGTGATGATGAAGTCGCCGGGGCGCATGGTGGTGCGCTCGCCATTGACCGCCGTGTAGGCGCCGCATCCCTCGACGATGAAGCGCAGCGCGGATTGGGTGTGGCGGTGGCTGGGCGCGATCTCGCCGGGCAGGATCAGCTGCAGGCCGGCGTACAGGCTTTGCGTGATGCTGGCCTGGCCGGGCAGGCCGGGGTTCTCCAGGATCAGCACGCGGCGCACGGCTTCCTCGGCGCTGATCAGCGCGCCGGAGGCCATGACGTCGGCGCGCACGTCCTCGTACTTCCAGATGGCGGGCACGCAGCGCGGCGCGGGCTCGCGCGGCACCAGGTTGTGCAGCGACTCCCATAGCGGGGCCATGTGCTTCTTGGCGATGCGCGCGTAATAGGCGGCGCGATCCGCGCCGGCGGTGTGGCTGTCCTGCATGCTTGTCTCCTGGGCGAGCCGGTTCAAGCCGGCTTCTGCTCGGGACCGTCGCGGCGGGGCGCGGTCCGGATGGTGGAGATGATTATGCGCAGGCAGCTATGTGTTTTGAAATGAAATTATCTTATTATCCATACGAAGAAATATATACCTCAGAGACAAGCAAGGGGCTTGCATGGACTGGACCCACCGGTTGCGCCTGCGCAACCTGAAGATGCTGCTCAGCCTGGACCAGACCCGCAACATCAGCCATTCGGCGGCCATGCTCAATACCACGCAGCCCGGCCTGTCGAAGTGGCTGAAGGATCTGGAAGACGATATCGGCCTGCCGCTGTTCGAGCGGCACGCGCGCGGGCTGCGGCCCACGCCGCATGGCGACGTGCTGATCGCCCACGCGCGCCGCGTCGAGGCTCAGCTCGACCGCGCCGGCGAGGACATGGCCGCGCTGCGCGAGGGCGGCGGCGGGCGGGTGGTGATCGGCGCCTCGGGCGCGTCGGCGTCCGACACGGTGCCGCTGGCGGTGATGAAGCTGCTCGAGCGCATGCCGCAGGCGCGCGTGAAACTGGTCGAAGGCACCACCGACCGGCTGCTGGAGCAACTGGCGCAAGGCGGGCTGGACATCGTGGTGGGGCGCTCGGCGCCCGAGCATCACGATCCCGCCATCCGCTACGAGGCGCTCTATCTGGAACCCATCCACCTGGTGGCGCGGCCGCGCCATCCGCTGTTCGCCGTCGCGCAGCCGGACTGGCCGCAGCTGCTGTCGTACCGCTGGATCCTGTGGCCCAGGGGCACGCCCATCCGCAATGCGCTGGACGCCGCGCTGGCCGCCGCCGGCCAGGTCGCGCCAGCCGACCACGTGGAATCCAATTCGGTGACCATCAATCTCACGCTGCTCAACAACAGCGACATGATCGGCGTGGCCTCGCACCGCGCCGCGCTGCGCTTCTCGGAGCTGCGGGCCATGCGCATCCTGCCGGTGCGCCTGTCGGGCTTCGGCTCGGTGGCGATGTACTGGCGTGAGGACGCCTTCCGGCCGGCGGCGGTGCAGGAGGCGATGGCGGCCCTGCGCGCCACGGTGGCCGAACACGCGCCGGGCGCGGCGAGGTCCTGACATGCCCGCGTCCCGCCGTGGCCTGAATGCGCTGATCGCGCAGTGCCGCCGGCTGGAGGCGGAGCTGGACGGCGCCGGGTCCAGGGAGTCGACGGCGATGCATCGCTTCGTCGCCGAGATGGACGCGCATCGCGCGCCGCCGGGCATGTGGTCGCCGCTGGCGCTGGCGGTGGGGCCGATGGCGGGCGGGGGGGGCGTGGGGCTGGGCCTGCTGAGCCTGCTGCTGCCGCTGGCGGGCGCGGCGGCGGCGGCCTTCGCGCTGGTGCTGGCCTGCGCCGCGACCGCGCTGGTCCTGGCCATCGGCGTGGTGGCCTTCATGGGCGGACACGCCTACGGGCTGGTGCTGCTCAGGCGGCTGGCGCTGGGTCTGGCGGCCGCCGGCGCGCTGGGCCTGATCGCCTGGACCCAGGGCGACATGCGCGCGGTGGGGCCGGCGCTGGCGCTGTCCTGCGGACTGGGCGCCTGGCTGGTGCTGGACAGCAGTGCCTTCTATGTCTACGCCGGCTACCGGATGGCGCGGCGGGCGATGGACCGGCGCGAGGGCCGCCGGCGCTGACCGCGCCGGCGGTACCGGGCGCGGCCGTTACCTGGCGGTGTTGGACCAGCCCTTGGACAGCTCCACCGCCTGGCGCCAGCGCTGCATGCGGGCTGCGCGCACGGATTCCGGCCAGGCTGGCTGGAAGGTCCGCTCGGCTTGCCACTTGGAGGCGAACTCGTCCTGGCCGGACCAGAAGCCCACGGCAAGGCCGGCCAGGACGGCCGCGCCCAGCGCGGTCGATTCCGATACGCGCGGGCGCACCACGGGCACGCCCAGCAGGTCGGCCTGCATCTGCATGAGCAGGTCGTTGCGCGCCGCGCCGCCGTCCACGCGCAGCTCGGTCAGGGCGATGCCGCTGTCGCCGTTCATGCAGGTCAGCAGCTCGGCGCTTTGCAGCGCGATGGATTCCAGCGTGGCGCGGGCGATGTGGGCGCGCGTGGTGCCGCGCGTCAGCCCGACCAGGGTGCCGCGCGCGTAGGGGTCCCAGTGCGGCGCGCCCAGGCCGGCGAAGGCCGGCACCATGAACACGTCGTCGGTGTCGGCGACGCTGGCGGCCAGCGCCTCGATCTCTTCCGAGCGCTGGATGATGCCCAGCCCGTCGCGCAGCCACTGCACCGCCGCGCCGGCCACGAACACGCCGCCTTCCAGCATGTACGCAGGTTTCCAGGCGCCGGGCGAGCCGGCATCGGGCAGGCCCCAGCCCACGGTGGACAGCAGGTTGTTGGCCGAGCGCACCGGCTTGTCGCCAACGTTCATCAGCATGAAGCAGCCGGTGCCGTAGGTGTTCTTGGCCATGCCGGGCGTGAAGCAGGCCTGGCCGAAGGTGGCGGCCTGCTGGTCGCCAGCCACGCCGGCGATGGGGATGGGGCCGCCCAGCCATTCGGGCAGGGCGTTGCCGATCACCGCGCTGCTCGGCGCGATGCCGGGCAGCACGCTGCGCGGGATGTTCAGCAGCGCCAGGATGTCATCGTTCCAGTCCTGCGTGTGCAGGTCGAACAGCATGGTGCGCGAGGCGTTGCTGGGGTCGGTGCTGTGCACCGCGCCGCCGGTCAGCTGCCACACCAGCCAGGTGTCGACGGTGCCGAAGGCCAGTTCGCCGCGCTCGGCCATCTGGCGTGCACCGGGCACGTGGTCGAGCAGCCAGGACAGCTTGGTGCCGGAGAAGTACGCGTCCAGCACCAGGCCGGTGCGGGACTGCAGGAAATCGGCGTGCCCGTCGGCGCGCAGCCGGTCGCACAGCGGCGCGGTGCGGCGGTCCTGCCAGACGATGGCGCGCGCCAGCGGGCGGCCGGTGGCGCGTTCCCAGATCAGCGTGGTTTCGCGCTGGTTGGTGATGCCGATGGCGGCTACGTCGGCCGCGGTGGCCGCGGCGTTGCGCAGCGCTTCGCGCGCCACGTCGAGCTGGCTGTGCCAGAGCTCGCCGGCATCGTGCTCGACCCAGCCCGGCCGGGGATAGTGCTGGTGGAATTCACGCTGGCCGACGCCGCGCACCACGCCGTCGCGGTCGAACACGATGGCCCGGGAACTGGTCGTGCCCTGGTCCAGGGCGAGGACAAACTCATTCGTCGTCACTTTGCTTTGCGCCGTTCAGGTGTGCCCCGGCCAGAGGCTCGAGGCGTCTAAAGGAGAAAACCGAGGCCGCGCACATCAGGCCGATGACGATGAAACCCGCGACCACGTCGCGTATGGCCAGCGTCTCGGCGCCGCGCAAGGTCATGCTGACGTTCAGCGTGACGGCGGCCACCCCCACGCCCAGGCTGATGCCCAACTGCTGCGCCATGGCAGCGAAGCTGCTGGCGCGGCTCATCTTGGCCGGCGGGATATCGGCATAGGTTAGCGTATTTACGCCGGTGAACTGCAGCGAGCGGAAGAAGCCGCCGACCAGCAGCACGGCGATCATCAGCCAGACCGGCGTGGTGGGCGTGAAGGCGGCGCTGGCGGCGACGAAGGCGCCGGCCAGCACCGCGTTGACGGTCAGCACGCGGCGAAAGCCGAAGTGCCTGACGATGGGCGTGGCCACGAACTTCATCAGCAGCGCGCCGGCGGCGCTGGCGAAGGTGATCAGTCCGGCCGAGAACGGCGTCAGGCCGAAACCCACCTGCAGCAGCATGGCCAGCAGGAAGGGAGTGGCGCCCACGGTGAAGCGGCACAGGTTGCCGCCCAGCGTGGAGATGGCGAAGGTGGGGATCTTCATCAGCGACAGGTCGATGATGGGATGCTCTACGCGCCTGGCGTGCCAGGCGTAGAGCAGGCCGCTGGCGGCGCCGGCGGCGAGCAGGCCCAGCAACGCGGGCAACGGCATGATGTCGCGGCCGATGGCCTCGAAGCCGCTGACCAGCATGGCCAGACAGGCCGCGCTCAGCAGGAAGCCCAGCCAGTCCAGGCCGGGCGCGCTTTCCTCGCGGATCTCGGCCACGTAGCGCAGCACCAGCGCGATGCCCAGCACGCCGATCGGGATGTTGATGAGGAAGATCCAGTGCCAGGACATGTAGGTGACCATGAAACCGCCCAGCGGCGGTCCGATCACCGGCCCCAGCAGCGCCGGGATGGACAGGAAGGACATGGCCTTCAGCAGATCCTGCTTGGGCACCGTGCGCAGCAGGATGATGCGGCCCACCGGGACCATCATGGCCCCGGCCATGCCTTGCACGATGCGCGCCAGGACCAGCTGCGGCAGGTCCTGGGCCAGGGCGCAGGCGACGGAACTCAGGGTGAACAGGCCGATGGCGGCCACGAACACGCGCCGCGCGCCGTACCGGTCGGCCGCCCAGCCGCTGACCGGCACGAACACGGCCACCGACAGCAGGTAGGAGGTGATGGCCACGTTCAGTCGCACCGGGGTCGAATCCAGGGCCCGGGCCATGGCCGGCAGGGCGGTGGCCACCACGGTGGCGTCCAGCATCTGCATGAAGAGCGCGCAGCCCACGATGAAGGGAATCATCCGCGCCGCG
Organism: Achromobacter sp. 1011791174; assembly: GCF_059760925.1. Lineage (NCBI taxonomy): Bacteria > Pseudomonadati > Pseudomonadota > Betaproteobacteria > Burkholderiales > Alcaligenaceae > Achromobacter > Achromobacter sp. 1011791174. The sequence goes on along the minus strand of NZ_JCBANH010000027.1, from coordinate 51,555 downwards.
CGCTGCGCGTCCGGGGTCGAGGGCGGAGCGGGATGGGCGGCTGCGGCGGTGTCTGCGGGCATGGCGGGAGGGGGCGTTGGGTGCCGGAAGATTGTAACGCCGGGGGTGGCCCGGGGTGCAGTAAACTCCCGGGATCAGAAACCCGCTGAAATTGGTGTCATGGCAACCAACTACGAATCCGAGATCACTCTCTTCCTGAAGGACTACAAGAAGTCCCATCCCGGCACCGAGGAGCGCCAGCGCGAAGGCCGCGCCCGCCTCTGGGACAAGCCGCAGGACCAGGAACTGCAGGAAGGCTTCCGCGCGGCCCGCGTGCCGCAAAAGCCGTACGTGTATCAGGCCGACTGATACCGTCGCGGCAGCCATGTCCAAGAACGGCTCCGTCCCAGGCGACGCCCTGGCCGCGCTCGTGGAACCGCCCGTCGACAGCACCCCTGACACGGTCGACAGCGTGGCCTTCGCTCGCCTTTACGGCGAGCCGCTGTTCCAGATGCCGACGGACCTGTATATCCCGCCGGATGCGCTGGAGATCTTCCTCGAGGCGTTCGAGGGGCCGCTGGACCTGCTGCTGTACCTGATCCGCAAGCAGAACTTCAACGTTCTGGACATTCCCATGGCGGATGTCACGCGGCAATACCTGTCGTATGTGGACCAGATCCGCATCCACAACCTGGAGCTGGCCGCCGAGTACCTGCTCATGGCGGCGATGCTCATCGAGATCAAGTCGCGCATGCTGCTGCCGGTCAGGAAGACCGACACCGGCGAAGAGCCCGAGGACCCGCGCGCCGAACTGGTCCGCCGCCTGCTCGAGTACGAGCAGATGAAGCTGGCGGCGCAGAAGCTCGACGCCATGCCCCAGCTGGGCCGCGATTTCGTCAGCAGCCACGCCGTGGCCGACCTGAGCGTGGAGCGCATGCTGCCCGAGGTCGATGTGGACGACCTGCGCGCGGCCTGGGCCGACATCATGAAGCGCGCCCGGCTCAACCAGCACCACCACATCACGCGCGAACAGCTGTCCGTGCGCGACCACATGACCCATATCCTGAGGCGCCTGAACGACGTGCGCTTCATGGAGTTCGGCGACCTCTTCATGGAGCGCATCCGCGAAGGCGCGCCCGTGGCCGTGGTCGTCGTGCATTTCATCGCCATGCTCGAGCTGGCCCGCGAATCGCTGCTGGAGATCACGCAGGCCGAGCCCTACGCGCCGATCTACGTGCGCCTGGCCTACACGAGCGTGGCCGCCGTCGCGGCCTGATCCGCCGGCGGGGCTGCGCCCAACCCCGGAGAATTCCCTTGAAAGTCGTCCACACCATCCAGGAACTGCGCGACCAGCTGCGCGGCCAGAACCGCGTCTCCTTCGTGCCCACCATGGGCAACCTGCACGAAGGCCACCTGTCCTTGATGAAGATGGCCCGCCAGCACGGCGACCCGGTGGTGGCCAGCATCTTCGTCAACCGGCTGCAGTTCGGGCCCAACGAGGACTTCGACCGCTATCCCCGCACGCTGGCGGCCGACATCGAGAAGATGGAGCGCGAGCGCGACGTCTACGTGCTGTTCGCGCCCGACGAGCGCGAGATGTATCCCGAGCCGCAGAACTACCGCGTGCAGCCGCCCGACGACCTGGGCGACATTCTGGAAGGCGAGTTCCGGCCCGGCTTCTTCACGGGCGTGAGCACCGTGGTGCTGAAGCTGTTTTCCTGCGTGCAGCCGCGCGTGGCCGTGTTCGGCAAGAAGGACTATCAGCAGCTCATGGTGGTGCGCAACATGTGCCGCCAGTTCCAGCTGCCGGTGGAAGTGCTGGCGCACGAGACCGTGCGCGCCGACGACGGCCTGGCGCTGTCCTCGCGCAACCGCTACCTGAGCGACGCCGAGCGCGCCGAGGCGCCGGCGCTGTACGCCGAGCTGCGCGCTATCGAGCAGCGGCTGGTCGCCGGCGCGACCGACTCGGCCGCGCTGGAGGCCGAGGCCGCCGCCAGCCTGGCGCGCCGTGGCTGGCTGGTGGATTACATCTCGGTGCGCCGCCAGCGCGACCTGAAGCGTCCCGAGGCCGCCGACCTGGCCGCCGGCGAACCGCTGGTGGCGCTGGCCGCCGCCAAGCTGGGCGCGACCCGGCTGATCGACAACCTGGAACTGGCCTACCGGGTGTAGCCGCCGGGGGGGGGGCGGGCGCGGCCCGCCGCTGTCAGAATTGCCAGCTTACGGCCTGGCCAACGCCGCGGCAGACTGCGGGTATTCACAGGAATGCCAGCCGTCTTTGCCCATGCAGCTACGCTCCGATCTCGATTCCCTGCTCGCTTCGCTGACCCCTCGCGAACGCGAAATCGTCCTCTATGTGGCCACCGGCCGCGCCAACAAGGTCATCGCCATCGACCTTGGCATTTCGCTGCGCACGGCCGAGGCCCATCGCGCCCACATCTTCGAAAAACTTGGCGTCCGCAACGCCATGCAGCTGGCGTGCCGGCTGTGCGAGCACTGGCGCGCGGGAGCGTCGCCGTTGCTGCGGCATCCCGACGCGGCCGCGGTTTGCGCTGGCGCTTCCGGTTCGTCCGCCTCCGCCGCTGCGTCCGATTCCTCCGGTTCTTGTTCGCGCCCTGTCCGTCCGGCCGCCCCGCGCGGCCGGGGCCGGTCCTAGCGCGGGCGCCAGGTCCGGAAACGCGCAGGCCCGCCAGAAGGCGGGCCTGTCGTGTCGCAGCCGGGCAGCCGGGATAGCTGCCCGCCGCGTTCAGCCGTTGCCGGCGGCGCTCAAGGGCACTGCGGTGCGGCGGCCTTGGCCAGTTCGTCGATCGGGTCCAGGTCGGGCTGGCGGGTCAGGTTGTAGTTCAGGTTGGGCGTCTGGCCGGCGATGGATCGCACGCGCAGCACATTGTTGGCGGCGGCGGCGAACTCGGCGCGCACGTTGCCCTTGCCGTCCAGCAGGATCACGCGCGAGGGGCGTTCGTCGGTGGCGTTCCAGCAGCCTTGTTCGACCACCGGCGCGCCCTGCTTGGCGTCGCTTTCCAGGTAGGCGACGCGACCGCGCCAGCGGCCGTTGGGCGCCAGCGTCAGCGTCACGCGCTGCGCCGTGCACTGCATGGCGGGCGAGAAGCAGGGCAGCGTACCCATGTAGGTCTGCGGCTGCGGCACGAGGCTGTGCGCGGCGGCGCTGGGCGTGGATGCCGGCAGGGCCGGGGCGGGCGCCGCGCCCGAGGCAGCGACGCCCGAGGCGGCGCCGCTGTCGGCGCCTTCGGGCACGGGCTGGCCGTCCTCGGTGGTATGGCCCGCTTGCGCGGCCTGGGCCTGCTGGCTCGCGGTCTTGCGGGGGGCGTCGGGCTTGAGCGCGATCTGCACTTGCGACGGTGCGCGCAGGACGGTGCGGTAGCCGGCGCCGGAGCCTTGGGACTGGGCGTCCGTGACGGTGCTTTCAGCCGGAGGGTCGTAATAGCCTTCGGTGCGCTGTTGCGCGCAGCCGGCGATGCCGAGTGCCGAGCCTGCCAGCAGCAGCGCCATGATGTTGAATTTGCGGGGGCGGGTGGAGGTATCGTCGCGCGCGGTCATCATGGCAGCTTATCCGTGAATTGAGTCTGTCTCCGATTTTACGCACTTATGCGAAGATTCGATACGAATCCAATCGCTGCTCCGTCGAGCGGCCAGTCTTTATGCCCAAATTACGACACGTCCCCAGGCATGAACGCCTGGCATGCCTGCCCGGCCCCTCGCGTATCAGCGGGGCTCGGCCATGCGCCTGGCCGGACGGCGGGGGCGCATGACGGCCATGTGGCAAGCCTTTGACCTGCCTCAATCCCTGTTCCTGGCTCTGGCGGCGCTGGCCGGCCTGGCCGTGGGCGGCTGGCTGACGCTGCTGACCCATCGGCTGCCGCGCATGATGGAGCGAGAGTGGCAGGCGCATTGCCAGGAGTCAGCCGAGCCGGCCGCCGCCACGGAGCCGGCGTGCGCGCCGGTCTATGGCCTGCGCGCGCCGGTCTCGCATTGTCCGCAATGCTCGGCGCCGGTCCGGGGCTGGCGCCTGCTGCCGCTGGCGGGCTGGCTGCTGCTCAAGGGGCGCTGCGCGGCCTGCGGCGCGGCCATCGGCTGGCGCTATCCCGTGATCGAACTGCTGACCGCCGTATTGTTCGCCGCCTGCGCCTGGCGCTTCGGCCCCACGCCCATCGCGTTGTGCGGCATGGGCCTGTCGGCCTCCCTGGTGGCGCTGGCCTGGATCGACCTGGAGAGCACGCTGCTGCCCGACGCCATCACCTTGCCGCTGGCCTGGGCCGGGCTGCTGGTCAATCTGGGCGACGGTTTCACGCCGCTGCCGCTGGCGGTGCTGGGCGCAGTGGCGGGCTACGGCTTCCTGTGGCTGATCTTCCACGCGTTCCGCTACTTCACGGGGCGCGAAGGCATGGGCTACGGCGACTTCAAGCTGCTGGCCGCGCTGGGCGCATGGTTCGGGGTGGGCGCGCTGCCCATGCTGCTGCTGGCGGCGTCGCTGGCCGGCGTGCTGGTGGGCGGTACGATGACGCTGGCCGGTCGAGCCCGCCGTGGCCAACCCTTGCCTTTCGGCCCCTACCTGGCGTTGGCCGGGGTGGCGGTGCTGTTGCTGGGCGGCGAGCCCGGGCTGGCAAGGCTGTTGCCATGACCATCGAGCATGGCGCCGGCGCGCGAGCGGCCATACATGGGACGAAGCGATGAGCATATTCAAAATAGGTTTGACGGGGGGCATCGGCTCGGGCAAGTCGCGCGTGGCGGACATGCTGGCCGAATGGGGCGCGTCCGTGGTGGACACCGATGAGATCGCGCGGGCGCTGACCGCTGCCGGCGGTTCGGCCATGCCCGCGATCGAGCAGGCGTTCGGCGCCGAGGCGCTGGCCGAGGACGGCTCGCTGGACCGCGCCTGGATGCGCGAGCGCGCCTTCGCCGATGTCTCGGTGCGGCAGCGGCTGGAAGCCGTGCTGCATCCGTTGATCGGCGATGAGACAGAGCGCCAGGCCGACGCGGCGCGCGGCTGCTACCTGGTGTTCGTGGTGCCGTTGCTGGTCGAGTCGCTGCCGCGCTGGCGGCCGCGCGTGGACCGCATCTGCGTGGTCGATTGCGATCCCGCCACGCAGATCGCCCGCGTGCAGTCGCGCAGCGGGCTGACGGAGCCTGCCATACGGCGTATCATGGCGGCACAGGCTGCGCGGGCAAGCCGGCTGGCGGTCGCGGACGATGTCGTCGCCAACGATGGCGACACGACGCCAGAACAACTGCGCGCGCGGACGAAGACCTTGCATGAGCGTTGGTTGGCATTGGCGGCCGCAAGGCCGTGAGCCTGGCGCCGATGCGGCGCTCATGAATAACCCGGCCCACGCGGCCGACCCCTGACGGGCCTGCATATAGCGTGATTGTTTACGAATATCCCTTCAACGAGCGCATCCGCGCTTATCTGCGGCTGGAATACCTGTTCGACAGGCTGTTCTTCTTCGCTCGCGAGGGAGATTTCCGCCAGCACCAGGTTGCCGTCACCGCCTTGTTCGACCTGCTCGACGCCTGCGAGCGCACCGACATCAAGGGCGCGCTGCTGCAGGACCTGGAACGGCAGCGCCTGGCGCTTGGCGCATTGCGCGACCATCCTGGCGTGGCGCAGGACGCGCTCGAGGGCATGTTGCGCGAAATGGAGAAGGTCGCGCAAACGCTGTCGGCGACCGGCAAGACCGGCCAGTCGTTGCGCGAGAACGAATGGCTGACCAGCCTGCGCGGCCGCCTGTCGGTGGCGGGCGGCGCGATCCAGGTCGACATGCCCTCGTACTATTCCTGGCAGCACAAGCCCCAGGCCGCGCGCTGCGCCGACCTGCAGGCCTGGACCGCGCCCTTCGTCCCCCTGTACGACGGCCTGACGCTGGCGCTGCGCCTGTTGCGCGAGTCCGGCCGCAAGAGCGACACCGTGGCCGAGCAGGGCGCCTACCAGCAGATGCTGGGCGGCAAGCAGTTCCAGATGCTGCGCGTGTGGGTGGACCCGGCGCACGGCGTGTTTCCCGAGATCAGCGCCAATAAGTATATGATCTGGATACGTTTTTCCACCCAGGACGGGGATTTCAAGCCCCAGCCGGTGGCGCGGGACGTGCCCTTCCAGATGACGCTCTGCAATTCCTGAGCGCGGGCCTTTCAGGCCCTGATTCCTGTTGCGGGCTATTTCAGCGCGGCCGGGCATCATACGAATTCAACGTCGCCTAGTAGACAATACGGCTTTTCCCGCTCGCGCCGGATCCGCTTCCATGTCTCAAAGCCGTCCCGTTACTCCGCCTTCCCGTTGGACCCGACGCCGCTTGCTCGGGTGGGCCATTCTGCTGCTGGTCGTCGCCGGCATCGTATGGCTGGCGTTGCGGCCTTCGGCCAAGCCCGGCGCGGGCCGCCCCGGCGCGGGACGTGGCCAGATGGCCGCCATGGCCAACATGGCCGTGCCGGTGCGCGCGGCGGCCGCGGTCAAGCAGGACATCGACATCTATCTCAAATCCCTGGGCACGGTCACGGCCTATAGCACCGTCACCGTGCGCAGCCGCGTCAGCGGCGAGCTGGTCGACGTGCCCTTCAAGGAAGGCCAAATGGTCAAGGCCGGCGACCTGCTGGCACAGGTCGATCCGCGCGCCTTCCAGGTCGCGCTGGCCCAGGCCCAGGGCACCCAGATGCAGAATCTGGCCCAGCTGGAAAACGCCCGCCGCGACCTGCAGCGCTACCAGGCCCTGTACAAGCAGGACTCCATCGCCAAACAGCAGGTCGACACGCAGGCCGCGCTGGTGCGCCAGTACGAAGGCGCGGTCAAGAGCGACCAGGCCAATGTCGACAATGCCAAGCTGCAGCTGGACTACTCGCGCATCACCGCGCCCATCAGTGGCCGTCTCGGCCTGCGCCAGGTGGACAAGGGCAACCTGGTGTCCAGTTCCGACACCAATGGCCTGGTGGTCATCACCCAGACCCAGCCCATCTCCGTGGTGTTCACGCTGCCCGAGACCCAACTGCCCGAAGTGCGGGCCGAGCTGGCGGCCGGCCACACGCTGACCGTGGAGGCCTATGACCGGGCCGATACCCGCCGCATCGCCACCGGCAAGCTGGAAACGCTGGACAACCAGATCGACGTCGCCACCGGCACGCTCAAGCTCAAGGCGCGCTTCGACAATGCCGACGACGCGCTGTTTCCGAACCAGTTCGTCAATGCCCGCCTGCACGTGACCACGCGCAAGGACGCCACCGCGATTCCCATCGCGGCGGTGCAGCAAGGCTCGGCCGGCGCTTTCGTCTTCCTGGTCCAGGACGACGATACGGTGGCCGTGCGGCAGGTCAAGCTGGGCGCCGTCAACAACGGCATGGTGGCGGTCAACGAGGGCCTGCAGCCCGGCGACCGGGTCGTGACCGAGGGCACCGACCGCTTGCGCGCGGGGGCCAAGGTCGACGTGGCCAAGGGATCGGACACGATACCCAAGTCGACCGACAAGTCGCTGGGCGCGGGCGCGCCCGCCGGCACCACCCCGGCCACCCGATAAGCGGACGCCGCCGTGAGCCCGTCGCGCCTGTTCATCCTGCGGCCCGTGGCCACCACGCTGTCGATGGTGGCCATCCTGATCGCCGGCTTCATCGCCTACCGGCTGCTGCCGGTGTCGGCCCTGCCGGAAGTGGATTACCCGACCATCCAGGTGACCACGCTGTACCCCGGCGCCAGCCCCGACGTGATGACCTCGCTGGTCACTTCGCCGCTGGAGCGCCAGTTTGGACAGATGCCGGGGCTGAACCAGATGTCGTCCACCAGTTCCGGGGGCGCGTCGGTCATCACGCTGCAATTCAACCTGAGCCTGCCGCTGGACGTGGCCGAGCAGCAGGTGCAGGCGGCCATCAACGCGGCCTCCAATCTGCTGCCCAACGACCTGCCGGTGCCGCCGACCTACAACAAGGTCAATCCGGCCGACGCCGCGGTGCTGACGCTGGCGATCACCTCGCCGACCATGCCGCTGCCGCAGGTGCGCGACCTGGTGGACACGCGCGTCGCGCAGAAGCTGTCGCAGATTCCGGGCGTGGGCCTGGTCAGCGTGGCCGGCGGGCAGCGGCCGGCGGTGCGCGTGCAGGTCAATCCGCAGGCGCTGGCCGCCAACGGCATGTCGCTGTCGGACCTGCGCACGGCCATCGTCGGCGCCAACGTCAACCAGCCCAAGGGCAACCTGGACGGCCCGCTGCGCTCGACCACGATCAACGCCAACGACCAGCTCAAGACGCCCACCGACTACAACAGCCTGATCATCGCCTACAAGAACAACGCGCCGCTGCGCCTGTCGGACGTGGCGCGCGCGGTGGAAGGGGCCGAGGACGTGCGGCAGGCGGCCTGGGCGGGCGACAAGCCGGCCATCCTGCTGAACATCCAGCGCCAGCCCGGCGCCAATGTGATCGACGTGGTCAACCGGATCAACGCGCTGCTGCCGCAGCTGCGCGCGTCGCTGCCCGCCACGCTGGACGTGACCGTGGTGTCCGATCGCACCCAGACCATCCGCGACTCGGTGGCCGACGTGCAGTTCGAGATGCTGCTGGCCGTGGCGCTGGTGGTGATGGTGACTTTCGTGTTCCTGCGCAGCCTCACGGCCACCTTGATTCCCAGCGTGGTGGTGCCGCTGTCGCTGGTGGGCACCTTCGGCATCATGTACCTGGCCGGCTTCTCCATCAACAACCTGACGCTGATGGCGCTGACCATCGCCACCGGCTTCGTGGTGGACGACGCCATCGTCATGATCGAGAACATCGCCCGCCACATCGAGGAGGGCGAGAGCCCGCTGCAGGCGGCGCTCAAGGGCGCCTCGCAGATCGGCTTCACGCTGATCTCGCTGACCTTCTCGCTGATCGCCGTGCTGATCCCGCTGCTCTTCATGACCGAGGTGGTGGGCCGGCTGTTCCGCGAGTTCGCCATCACGCTGGCGGTGTCCATCCTGATTTCCCTGTTCGTATCGCTGACGCTCACGCCGATGATGTGCGCGCGCCTGCTGCGCGCCGAATCCGAGCAGCACCACGGCCGCTTCCACCAGATCACGGGCGGCCTTATCGACCGCGTTATCGCCGCCTATGACCGCATGCTGCAAGTGGTGCTGCGGCACCAGCCGCTGACGCTGCTGGTGGCCCTGGCGACCTTCGCGCTCACCGTGCTGCTGTACATCGTGATCCCCAAGGGCTTCTTCCCGCAGCAGGACACGGGTCTGATCCAGGCCATCACCCAGGCGCCGCAATCGATCTCCTTCACGGCCATGGCCGAGCGCCAGCAGGCCGCCGCCAGCAAGGCGCTGAAGGATCCTGACGTGGCCGCCGTGTCGTCCTTCATCGGCGTGGACGGCAGCAATGCCACGCTCAGCGCCGGCCGCATGCTGATCGCGCTCAAGCCGCATGCCGAGCGCAGCGGCGACCTGCGCGCGGTCATGGCGCGGCTGCAGGACTCGCTGGCCACGCAGGACGGCCTGACCGTCTACATGCAACCGGTGCAGGACCTGACCATCGAGGACCGCGTCAGCCGCACGCAATACCAGATGACGCTGTCCAATCCCGACCTGGGCGTGCTGAGTCTATGGACGCCCAAGCTGGTCGAGCGGCTGCGCCAGGTGCCCGGCCTGTCGGACGTGACCGACGATCTGCAGGACGAGGGCTTGCAGACCTGGGTGGAGATCGACCGTGACGCGGCCTCGCGCCTGGGCATCACCGCCGCCGTGATCGATGAGGCGTTGTACGACGCCTTCGGTCAGCGGCTGATCTCCACGATTTTCACGCAGTCGAACCAGTACCGCGTGGTGCTCGAGGCGCAGCCGCAGTTCCAGACCAATCCGGCGGCGCTGGGCCAGATCCACGTGCCGACATCGACCGGCGGACAGGTGCCGCTGTCCTCGGTGGCGCGCATCACCGAAGGCAAGACCGTGCTGGCCGTGAACCGGCTGGATCAGTTCCCCATGGTGACCGTGTCGTTCAACCTGGCGCCGGGCGCCTCGCTATCCGGCGCTGTCGAGGACATCAAGGCCGCCGAGGCCGAGATCGGCATGCCGGCCGGCGTGGAGACGCGCTTCCAGGGCGCGGCGCTGGCCTTCCAGAATTCACTGACGAGCACGCTGTGGCTGATCCTGGCGGCGGTGGTCACCATGTACATCGTGCTGGGCGTGCTGTACGAGAGCTACATCCACCCCATCACCATCCTGTCGACCTTGCCCTCGGCCGGCGTGGGGGCGCTGCTGGCGCTGCTGATCAGCGGCACCGAGCTGGACATGATCGGCATCATCGGCATCATCCTGCTGATCGGCATCGTCAAGAAGAACGCGATCATGATGATCGACTTCGCGCTCGACGCCGAGCGCAAGCGCAGCCTGTCGCCGCGCGCGGCCATCCACGAGGCGGCGCTGCTGCGCTTCCGTCCCATCCTGATGACCACGCTGGCGGCGCTGTTCGGGGCGCTGCCGCTGATGCTGTCCACCGGCACGGGCGCTGAATTGCGCCAGCCGCTGGGCCTGGTGATGGTCGGCGGGCTGCTGCTGAGCCAGGTGCTGACGCTGTTCACCACGCCGGTCATCTACCTGATGTTCGACCGTCTGTCGCGTCGCTGGCGCGGCGCGCGGCCGGCGCGGCCCAGGGGCGCTTCATGATCATCTCGGCGCCCTTCATCGTCCGTCCGGTGGCGACCACGCTGCTCACCCTGGCGGTCGTGCTGGCGGGGCTGCTGTCGTTCTTCCTGCTGCCGGTGGCGCCGCTGCCGCAGGTGGACATTCCCACCATCTCGGTGTCGGCCAGCCTGCCCGGCGCCAGCCCCGAGACCATGGCCTCCAGCGTGGCCACGCCGCTGGAACGCTCGCTGGGAAGCATCGCCGGCGTGACCGAGATGACCTCCAGCAGTTCGCAGGGCTCGACCCGCGTCACGCTGCAGTTCGACCTGAGCCGCGACATCAATGGCGCCGCGCGCGATGTGCAGGCCGCCATCAACGCGGCGCGCTCGCTGCTGCCGACCAGCCTGCGCAGCAATCCTACGTATCACAAGTCCAACCCGTCGGACGCGCCCATCATGACGCTGGCGCTGACTTCCGACACGCTCAGCCAGGGCCAGCTCTACGACCTGGCCTCGACCATCGTGGCACAGAAGCTGTCGCAGGTGGACGGCGTGGGCGAAGTGACGGTGGGCGGCAGCTCGCTGCCGGCCGTGCGCGTGACCGTGCTGCCCGGCGCGCTGGCCAACCGCGGCGTGTCGCTGGACGACGTGCGCACGGCGCTGGCCAATGCCAACGCCAACCGCCCCAAGGGCGTGCTGGAGAACGACCGCTATCACTGGCAGGTCATGGTCAACGACCAGCTCAGCCGCGCCGAGCAATACAAGCCGCTGATCGTGGCCTGGCGCGACGGCGCGCCGGTGCGCGTGTCGGACGTGGCCAAGGTCGAGGATTCGGTTGAAGATCTCTACCAGACGGGCTTCTTCAACGACCGCAAGGCCATCCTGATGATCCTGCGGCGCCAGGCCGACGCCAACATCATCGAGACGGTGGATGCGGTGCGCGCCCAGCTGCCCATGCTGTCCGCGCTGATGCCGGCCGACGTCAAGATGTCGGTGGCGCAGGACCGCACGCCCAGCATCCGCGCCTCATTGCACGAGGCCGAGCTGACGCTGGTCATCGCGGTGGGCCTGGTGGTGCTGGTGGTGCTGCTGTTCCTGCGCCGCTGGCGCGCCGCGCTGATCCCCAGCGTCGCGGTGCCGGTGTCGCTGATCGGCACCTTCTGCGTCATGTACCTGTGCGGCTACACGCTGAACACGATCTCGCTGATGGCGCTGATCGTGGCCACCGGCTTCGTGGTGGACGACGCCATCGTGGTGCTGGAGAACATCATGCGCCACGTCGAGCGCGGCATGACGCCGATGCGCGCCGCGCTGCGCGGCTCGCGCGAGGTCGGCTTCACCGTGCTGTCCATGAGCCTGTCGCTGGTGGCGGTGTTCATTCCGATCCTGCTGATGGGCGGCGTGGTCGGGCGGCTGTTCCGCGAGTTCGCCGTCACGCTGTCGGCCGCCATCGCGGCGTCGCTGGTGGTGTCGCTGACGCTCACGCCCATGATGTGCGCGCGGCTGCTGCGCGCCGAGCCGGCCGAACCCCGGCCGCCGGGCCGGCTGGCGCGCTGGTCCGAGCGCGGCTTCGTGGCCATGCAGGACGGCTACCGTCGCACGCTGGGCTGGGCGCTGGCGCATGGCCGGCTGATGATGCTGATCCTGGCCGCTGCCGTCGGGCTGAACGTCTATCTGTACGCGGTGGTGCCCAAGGGCTTCTTCCCGCAGCAGGACACCGGCCAGCTGCTGGGCTTCTTCCGCGTCGACCAGGGCACCTCGTTCCAGGCCACCGTGCCCAAACTGGACGCGCTGCGCAAGGTGGTGCTGGCCGATCCCGCCGTGCAGAGCATGACCGGTTTCGCCGGCGGGCGCGGCGGCAGCAACAGCAGCTTCATGCAGATCCAGCTCAAGCCGTTGCAAGAGCGCGGCGTATCGGCCGACGTGGTCATCAACCGCCTGCGCGGCAAGCTGCAGAACATGCCGGGCGCGCGCATGTTCCTGGTGGCGCAGCAGGACATCCGCATCGGCGGCCGTTCCAGCCAGGGCTCATATGACTACACGCTGATGTCCGGCGACCTGCAGCTGCTGAGGACCTGGATGCCCAAGGTGCAGCGCGCCATGGCCGAGGTGCCCGAGATCACCGACGTCGACACCGACGTCGAGGACAAGGGGCGCCAGATCAACCTGGTGATCGACCGCGAGGCCGCCACCCGGCTCGGCGTCAGCATGAGCACCATCTCCACCGTGCTCAACAATTCCTTCAGCCAGCGCCAGGTATCGGTGATGTACGGCCCGCTCAACCAATATCACGTGGTGATGGGCGTGGACCCGCGCTTCGCGCAGGATATCGAGTCGCTCAAGCAGGTGGAAGTGATCACCGCCACCGGCGTGCGCGTGCCCATGTCGGCCTTCGCCCGCTTCGAGGATGCCAATGCGCCGTTGAGCGTGCAGCACCAGGGGCTGTTCGTGGCCGACACCGTGTCGTTCAGCTTGGCGCCGGGCGTGTCTCTGGGCCAGGCCACGGCGGCCATCGACGCGGCGGTGGCGCGCATCGGGCTGCCGTCGGATCAGATCCAGGCGGGCTTCCAGGGCACCGCCGCCGCCCTGCAGCAGACGCTGGCGCAGCAGCCCTGGCTGATCCTGGCCGCCCTGGTCACCATGTATATCGTGCTGGGCATCCTGTACGAGAGCTTCGTGCACCCGCTGACCATTCTGTCGACGCTGCCATCCGCCGGCCTGGGCGCGCTGCTGGCCCTGCTGATGCTGCGCCAGGACTTCACGCTGATCGCGCTGATCGGCGTGTTTCTGCTGATCGGCATCGTCAAGAAAAACGCCATCATGATGGTGGACTTCGCGCTGGAGGCCGAGCGCACGCAGGGGCTGGCGCCGCGCGACGCGATCTTCCAGGCCTGCCTGACGCGCTTCCGTCCCATCATGATGACGACCATGGCCGCCATCTTCGGCGCGCTGCCGCTGATGCTGGCCACCGGCGCCGGCGTCGAGATGCGCCAGCCGCTGGGCATCACCATCGTGGGCGGCCTGGTGTTGAGCCAGATCCTGACGCTCTACACCACGCCCGTGGTTTATCTCTATCTGGACCGCTTCCGTCTCTGGGCCGCGCGCAGGCGCCGTTCCGGCGGCGCGGCGGCCGTTTCCTCAGAACATCCATGACCCGCAACGCCAAGCCGTCGTTTTCCCTCCTGCCGTTGCGCGGCGCCGTCGCGCTCGCGCTGTGCGCCTTGCTGGGCGCCTGCGCCGTCGGGCCCGACTATCAGCGCCCGGCGCTGGACATCGGAGCATCCTACAAGGAAGGGCAGGGCGAGGTGCCGGGCTGGAAACCCGCCGAACCGCGTGACCAGGTCGATCGCGGCGCATGGTGGCGGGTCTATGGCGACGCCACGCTCGACGGCCTGGTCGAGCGCCTGAACGCGTCGAACCAGACCATCGCGCAGGCCGAGGCCAACTACCGCCAGGCGCTGGGCCTGGTGCGCGGCGCGCGCGCCGGCTTCTTCCCGACCGTGGGCGCCAATGCCGGCGTCACGCGCTCGGGCAGCGGCGGCGGCACGCAGGGCGGCTCGTCCTCGTCGGGCGGCAATGTGTCGAATCAGTATTCACTGAGCGGCAGCGTCAGCTGGGAGCTGGATGTGTGGGGCCGCGTGCGCCGCTCGGTCGAGTCATCCGAGGCCAGCGCCGCCGCCAGCCAGGCCGATCTGGCCGCCACGCGGCTGAGCGCGCAGGCCAGCCTGGTGCTTACCTATCTGCAATTGCGCGTGCTGGACGAACAGAAGCGTCTGCTGGACGCTACCGTCGCGGCCTATGAACGGTCGCTGCGCCTGACGCAGAACCGTTACGAGGTCGGCGTGGCCGCGCAGGCGGACGTGGCCGTGGCGCGCACGCAGCTGGAAAACACGCGAGCCCAATCCGTCGACCTGGATTGGCAGCGTGGGCAATACGAGCATGCCATCGCCGTGCTGATGGGGCAGGCGCCGTCGCAGTTCAGCCTGACGCCCGCGCCGTTCACGCAGCGGCTGCCGCAGATTCCGGTGGGGCTGCCGTCAGAGCTGCTGGAGCGGCGTCCCGACGTGGCGGCGGCGGAACGCCGCGCGGCCGCCGCCAATGCCGAGATCGGCGTGGCGCAGGCGGCCTGGTTCCCCAGTCTCACCCTGTCGGCGGACGGCGGTTTCCGCAGCGGCCAGTTCGCCGAACTGCTGACCGCGCCCGCGCGCTTCTGGTCGCTAGGCCCGGCGTTGGCATTGACCGTATTCGACGGCGGCGCGCGCCAGGCCAAGGTGGATCAGGCGCGCGCGGCCTACGACGCGCAGGCGGCGGCCTATCGACAGGCCGCGCTCACCGGTCTGCGCGAAGTCGAGGATTATCTGATCCAGCTGCGCGTCCTGGAGCAAGAGCAGGTGGTGCAGGGCCGCGCGCTGGAGGCGGCGCGCGAATCGCTGCGCCTGATCCGCAACCAGTACGAGGCCGGCCTGGTGGATTATCTGAGCGTGTCGGTGGTGCAGGCCACGGCGCTCAACAGCGAGCGCAGCGCGCTGAGCCTGCTGGGCAACCGGCTGGCCGCCAGCGTCAACCTGATCGTGGCGCTGGGCGGCGGCTGGGATGGCTTGAATCCGCCGCCGGCGCAGGCCGCCACGGCGCCCGCGAACGCCGGGCCGGCGGCTGCCGCCGCCGAGCCGGCTGCGGCGACGCCGGCGCGGCCCTAGTCCTGGATCAGCCGCCCGCCGTCTACTTGGTGGTGTAGCCGCCGTTGATCAGGATGGTCTGGCCGGTGATCCACCAGCCGTCCGACACCAGGAAGCGGATGAAGGGCACCACGTCCTCGATGTCGGTCAGGCCGGTCTTGGAAAACGGCGACAGCGCGGCGGCGGCCTTGTGGTAGGCCACCGCGTCGGCGCCTTCGGCCGGATAGAAGAAGGGCGTGTCCATCGGGCCGGGGCCGACCGCCGTCACCGAGATGCCGCGGATGCCGTATTCCTTGGATGCGGCGCGGGTGTAGTGCTCGACCGGGGCCTTGGTGCCTGCATAGGCCGCGTAGAACGGCGTGTAGGCGCCCAGCAGCGAAGTGACCAGCGTGCAGATCTTGCCGTTGTCGTTGACGTGGCGGCCCGCTTCGCGCAGGAAGAAGAACGCGGCCTTCGAGTTGACCGCCGTCATCTCGTCGTACTCGGCCTCGGTGATTTCGGTGAAGGGCTTCTTCAGCACCTTGCCCACCGTGTTGATCGCGATGTCGGGCCGGCCGACGGCGGCCACCGCGTCGGCGAACAGCTTTTCCATGGCGCCGGCCGAACTCAGGTCGGCCTGCAACGCCACCGCCTGGGCGCCCAGCTGCTTCACCGCCGCCACGGTGGCGTCGGCGTCCGCCTTGGTCGCCGGACTGTTGTAGTGGATCGCCACGGCGTGCGCGCCCTGTTGCGCCAGGTCGCGGGCGATCAGCCCGCCCAGGTTCTTCGCGCCGCCCGCGATGATGATGGTCTTGCCCTTGATGCCGTGATCCGCCATGAGAGGCTCCTGATTGCGGGGCCGCCGGATGGTGGCCGCTCATGGAAGGGAATGATATATTCCACAAAATCAGGATAAAGCTGTTAATTCTGTCTTTACTGTCCAGAATTAACGAACATTCTGGCGGCTTCGGCTTCGGCTTCGGCTTCGTCCAGCCGGGTTGGCGCTCCCGCGTCGCCCGCCCCTCATCGACTCATACGCCGGCTCGCGGCCGGACCCCGCATGGATAGGATCGACCTGTTTCGCGTCTACGCCCGCGTCGTCGAATGCGCCAACTTCACCCGCGCGGCGGATACGCTGGGCCTGCCCCGTTCCACGGTGTCGGCCGCCATCCAGGAACTGGAGGGCCGGGTCGGCGCGCGGCTCCTGAACCGCACCACGCGCCAGGTCGCGCCCACGCGCGAGGGCGAGGTTTTCTACGCGCGCTGCCTGCGCCTGATCGAAGACATGGAAGAGGCCGAGAACCTGTTCCGCCAGGCCTCGGTCGGGCCGCGCGGCGTGCTGCGCGTGGACGTGCCGGGCCGGGTGGGGCGGTTGATCGTGGCGCCGGCGCTGCCCGCGTTTCTGGACGCGTATCCGCAGATCGATATCACGCTGGGCGTGACGGACCGCGCCGTCAACCTGATCGAGGAGGGCGTGGATTGCGCGCTGCGCGTGGGCGAGCTGCCGGATTCGGGGCTGGTGGCGCGCACGATGGGCAAGCTGCCGCTCATCAACGTCGCCAGCCCGGCCTATCTGGCGCGCCACGGCGTGCCGCGCACGCCGGCGGACCTGGACGCGCATGCCTGCGTGCACTACGCCTCGCCGTCCACGGGCCGCGTCGCGCCATGGGAATGGCTGGAGGGGCAGGTCGCGCGCATACGCACGCTGCCGGGCCGCGTCACGGTCAACAATGCCGAGGCCTATATCGCCAGCTGCCTGGCGGGTCTGGGGCTGATCCAGATCCCGGCCTATGACGTGCGCCAGCATCTCGCATCGGGCGAGCTGGTGGCCGTGATGCCGGACCATCTGCCCGCGCCCATGCCGATGACCTTGCTCTATCCGCAGCGGCGCTTGCCGTCGCGCAGGGTGCAGGTGTTCGCGGACTGGCTCGAGGCCCTGCTGCGCGAGGCCTGCGAGCCGACGTGACGCGGCGGCGGCCTGGCCGCCTTCGGCGCGCGTCGATGCCGGATCAGCGTTCGGCGTCGGGCGCGGCGGACGGCTTGCGTTCCGCCTCCAGCTCGGCCAGCGAAGCACTGCGCAGCGCCTCCGGGAAGCCGCCCGACACCAGGTGCGCCAGCGCCGCGTCGATCCGCTGCCAGCCTTCCGGTTCGCGCAGCGGCAGGCCCAGGAAATGGCTTTCGGTCTTGGCGCGCAGCGTCAGGTAGAGCACGCCGGCCAGCATCACGCTGACCACGGCGGGCGCGTCCAGGCCGGGACTGAGCCCGTCGATGCGGTCGATGAAGTCGCGCGCGGCGCGTTCGCGCCGCTCGGCCAGCGGGGCCGACACCTCATTGCGTTCGATCAGCTCCCAGCGCCGCACTTCGCGCAAGGTGTCGTTGCCGGCCAGCGCCTCGACCTGTGCGCGCAGCATGGACAGCACCAGGTCGGCCGGCGTGCGCTGGCTGGCCTCGTCGGACAGCAGCAGGCCGGGATTGCGCGTCCAGAAATCCTGTTCCTGCATCCAGGCCAGCATCAGGCCGGGCATGCCGTCGAAGTAGCGGTAGATCAGTTCCTTGCTGACGCCGGCGCGCTTGGCGATGGCGTTGATGCCGACGCCGCCCATGCCCGTTTCCCGGATCTGTTCTTCCAGGGCCTGCAGGATCTGGCGTTCGGTTTTCTCGCGTCGGGACATGGGCGCATTCCTTCGATGTGGCGGGCCGCTAGCGCGCGGCGGCGTGGCGCGCCGGCGCTCGTGGTCATCTGCTGAATTCTAAAGAGGAATCCGCGAATCGACGAACGCCCGCGTCGACATGACCCGATCGAAGGTTGAGCGGCCCGCCCGCGAAGCGCGCGGGCGCCAGCTCCGTCCGCGCCTAGAGCCCGACCGCGCCGAGATCCGGACGGCGCAAGTGCCAGTCCGTGGCGGCCTGGAAGGCCATGCCGATACGGCCCAGGGCGGCCTCGCCGTAGGGGCGGCCCAGCAGTTGCACGCCGACGGGCAGGCCGTCGGCGGTGAAACCGGCCGGCAGCGCCAGGCCGGACGCGTTGACATAGTTGCCCGCGCGCGTGAAGGCCGCCAGCGGCGTCGCCGTTTCGTCGACGTCTTCGAGGCGGCAGGCGGCGAAGGGCAGGCAGGGCGTCAGCAGCGCGTCGACGCCGCGCATCCATTCGGCCCAGGCCGCGCAGGCGCGGGCGTGCGCCTGCAGCGCCAGCACATAGTCCGCCGCGCCCGTGGCCTTGCCCGCCAGCACGCGGGCGCGCACATGCTTGCCGAAAGGCAGGGAAGCGTCCTCGATGTACTCGCGGTGCAGCGCGTAGGCTTCGGCGGCGATGATCAGGCCATTGCGCAACATCATGTCGTGGAAGTCGAACGGGAAGGGCGTTTCGCACACCTCGGCGCCCAGTTCGATCAGCGCGCGGCGCGTGTCATCCAGGGCGGCCAGCACGGCGCCATCGACCTCGATCGGGTATTGCGCGGGCGGCATCATGGCGATGCGCATGCCGCGCAGGGGCCGCGCGCCGGCGGGCGTCCCCGGCATCTGGAAGGCCGGCACGCCCTGCGTGAGCGGATCCCTGGGATCGGCGCCGGCCATGGCCTGCGTCAGCAGCAAGGCGTCGCGCACATCGCGCGTCAGCGGACCGATGGAGTCCAGCGTGCCGGACAGCGGCACCGCGCCATGCAGGCTGATCAGCCCGCGCGTGGTCTTCAGGCCGGTGACGCCGTTGAGCGCCGCCGGGATACGCACCGAGCCGCCGGTATCGGAGCCCAGCGCGGCGGGCGCCAGGCCGGCGGCCACGGCCACGCCCGAGCCGCTGGACGAGCCGCCCGGAATGCGCGCGTGTTCCAGATCCCAGGGGTTGCGCGGCGTGCCCATCACGGGATTGGTGCCCCAGCCGCCGAAGGCGAACTCGACCATGTGCAGCTTGCCCAGCGGCACCATGCCGCCCGCCAGCAGCCTGGCCACGGCGGTCGAGGTGGTCGTGCCGCGCCGCTGGCGCCAGGCCTGCGAGCCGGCGGTGGCGATCTGGCCTTCGATGTCGCACAGGTCCTTGATGGCCACGGGCACGCCGTCCAGCGGGCCCAGCAGGCCGTAGCCGGCGCGGCGGCGCGCGTCGGCGGCCTCGGCCAGGCGCAGCGTGCTGTCGGCATCCACGCTCACATAGGCGTGCAGCGCCTGATTGGCGCGGTCGATGCGGTCCAGGAAGTGCTTCGCCAACTCCACCGAGCTGTGGCGTCCCTCGGCCAGGCCCAGGGCGAGTTCGCTCAGCGTGGCAAATGCGATGTCAGACATGTTTTCCTCGGGTTGGTGCGCGGGCCGCGCGCGCGGCGCGGCCCGGCGCGATGCGCGCGATCAGCGCTTGTTCCAGGCAGGCATGGGGTAGACCGGCTTGGCGGTGGCCACGTCTTCAGGCCAGACGGGCGCCATCTGCTTGCCCGGCAGCAGCTGCACGACGGGGAAGGGCATCTGCAGTTGCTTGCCCGTCTCGTCGATGGCGTAGGGGCCGGCCATCACCGTGAGCTTGCCGGACAGGTCCAGCGAGGCCTTCTTGAGCGCGGCGGCGTCGGTGTTGCCCGCCTGCTTGACGATCTCTTCGGTCAGCGCGCCCGCGCCGTAGGCCAGCGCGGTCTGGAAATCGGGCGGGAACTCGGCCTTGGGGAACAGGCGGTCATAGGACGTGGCGAATTGCTCGCGCGTCAGGCCGGCGTTGACCTTCCAGTTGATCGCGGGATGGTAGTTGGTGTGGCTGTAGATGTAGTCCGCGTCGGCGCCGATGGCCTGGAATTGCGGCGTGGACGCGTACACCATGAAGACGTACGGGAAGTTGATGTCCAGCTGCTTCATCTGGCGCGTCATGCTGATCAGGTCGCCCTCGTAGGAGGTCGGCACCAGCGCCTCGGCGCCGGACGCGCGGGCCTTCTGCAGGATGGTGCTGAAGTCCTTCTGGCCCTTGGGGTACTTCTCGAACATCACGACCTGCATGCCGTTCTTGGTGGCCTGCTCCTTGCCGCCCTCGGCCAGGCCCGCGGGGAAGGGCTCGTCCGAGTACAGCAGCGCGACCTTCTTGACGCCCAGCTTGGCGGCCATCTCCATGTTGGCGCGCAGCATGGCCGACACCGGCATCTGCGTGCCCGACACCATGTTCTTGAAGCCCTGGCGGTACAGGTCGTCGCTGGCGGCGGACCAGACCATCATGTACTTGCCCAGCCGTTCCGTGACGGTCGCGGCGGCGGCCGTCAGCGTGGAACCGAAAGGCGCGAACACCAGGTCCACTTTTTCATCGACAATCAGGCGTTCGTAGACGCGCGTCACCATCTGCTTGTCGCTGCGGTCGTCCAGCTTGACCAGTTCGACGGGGTATTTCTTGCCCTTGATCTCGATGCCGCCACGGCGGTTGACGTCGTCGACCCAAAGCTCGACGCCGCGCACGCCGGATTGCGAGGCGAGCGCGAAGCTGCCGGTGGACGATACCGTCATGCCGATGCGCAGCTTGTCGGAAGTCTGGGCGGCGCCGAGGGACGGCGTCAGCGCCGCGGCGGCCAGGGCCAGCGCGGGCAGGCGGTACAGCCAGGATTTGCCAAACATGGGATGTCTCCAATCGTTATAAATATGCGATCCCGGACCTGGTCTTGGGGACAGATCGCGAGCGGTATTGGGCAGTTTTTGCGCAATACGGGAAGTAGCGTATAACAAATAGGCATGGAGTGCACGCCTTGAGTAAATTGAATTACCGACAGACCGAAATGTTGTGGGCCGTGGTGATGGCCGGATCCATCAGCGGCGCCGCCCGGCTGCTCAATATTTCCCAGCCGGCCGTCAGTCGCATGCTCGCCCACACCGAGAAAGCGATGGGGGTGACGCTGTTCGAGCGGGTGCGGGGGCGGCTGCAGCCGACCGTGCAGGTGCAGAGCCTGTTCGAGGAGATCGAGAAGACGCAGCGCATGATGCAGCGGGTCAATGATCTGGCCGACGCGCTGGCCGAACACGGCACGGGCGTGCTGCGCCTGGCGTCCATCCCCAGTCTGGCGCAGTACCTGGTGCCGCGCGCCGTGGCGCGCTTTCAGCAGCGTCACCCCGAGCTGTTGCTGCGCCTGGGCACGACCGCGCTGCCCAGCCTGATCACCGACGTGCTGCAGGGCGAGGCCGAGCTGGGATTGGTGGTGATGCAGGCCGATCATCCCTTCCTGGTGTCGGAGCCCCTGCATGTGGGGCGCATGGTGGCGGCCATTCCGCGCGGACACGTCCTGGCCGGGCGCGAGGTGGTCAGCCTGGCTGATCTGTCGCCGCATCCGCACATCATCGTCGGCACCCGCATGCCCTACGGGATGCTGGTGCTGAATGCCTTCGAGCAGGCTGGCCTGCCCTGCAACATGTGCGCCGATGTGCCCTGGAGCCAGCTGGCCTGCGCCCTGGTCAACGCGGGCGTCGGGATCGCGGTGGTGGACGAGTTCACGGTCATGCAGAACACCATGCCGGACGTGGTCATCGTGCCGCTCCAGGAGCGTATTCCGCTGAATATCTCGGCGGTCTATGCCAGCAACCGGGAGCCTTCGCGCATCGCGCAGCAGTTCATCAAGGAGCTGCGCGGCGTGCTGGAAGAGGCCTTTCCGGGAGCAAATAAGGGACTGGATAAGGGTTAGTCCTTAACTTGCAGTTATAGTTTTATCTGTTCATAATCGCCTCCAAATAAATGTGGCCGCCGATCCCGAGCGGCCCGGAGGAGACACCATGAGCAGCAGTCCCGCCCTGGCGGCGGGCGCGGCGTCGCATCGCGCGCAGGATCAGCGCGCGCAGCGGCTACGCACCCGTATCGCCATCGCCGTCTTTGCCGCGCTGACCATCAGCCTGGCCCTGGTCCCCGCCGCGACGTCGAACATCTCGTTCGCGTTCTATCTGATGCTGTGGATCACCATGGCCAGCGCCATGAACATCTGCGTGGGCTTCACCGGCTACCTGCCGTTCGGCTACGTGGTGTTCTACGGCGTGGGCGCCTACGCCACCGGCATCTGCTACAAGATCCTGGGCTGGCCTATCCTGCCGTCGCTGCTCGCGGCCGGCGGCACGGGCGTGGCGATCGCGCTGCTGCTGGCGCCCACGCTGCGGCTGCGCGGCGTGTATTTCGGCATCGTCAGCCTGGCGCTGGCCACCATCGTCAAGCTGGTGATCTCCAACCTGCCGCAGTCCTTCACCGGCGGCAGCATGGGCATCATCCTGTCCAACGCCAACAATCCCGCCCACAGCTACTACGCGATGCTGGCCGTCATGGGCGCCACGCTGGCCGTGGTGACATGGCTGTCCGCGTCGGGCCTGGGGCGCGCGCTCAAGGCCATTCGCGACGACGACGGCGCGGCCGCCTGCGTCGGCATCCACGTGCCCAACACGCGGCTGAAGGCCTGGCTGCTGGCCGCGCTGTTCCCGGCGCTGGCCGGCGGCATCGAGGCCTGGTACACGAACGTGGTCGATCCTGAATACGCGTTCCATGTGCTGATCACGGCCAAGAGCATCATCTACGCCATGGCCGGCGGCTTCGGCACCGTGCTCGGGCCGGTGGCCGGCACGCTGGCGCTGCTGGGCATCGATCACCTGATCTGGCAGAAATTCCCGGTGGTGAACCTGCTGCTGCTGGGCCTGATCATCGTGCTGCTGATGCTGTTCCTGCCGCGCGGCATCGTCGGCAGCCTGATCAAGCGCAAGCCGCAACTGCGCCGCTACATCGCCTGAGGGATTCGACATGACCGGACTGATTATCCAAGGGCTGATCAACGGCCTGATCCTGGGCGCCATCTACGGCCTGATCGGCGTGGGGCTGAACGTGATCTTCGGCGTGCTGCGCGTGGTCAACTTCGCGCACGGCGAGTTCCTCGTGCTCGGCGCCTATTTCGCCTTCTATCTGCTGGAGTACCTGGGCATCAACCCCTTGCTGGCCTTGCCGCTGGCCTTCGCCGTCTTCTTCCTGGCCGGCTATCTGCTGTACTTCGTGCTGATCCCGAGGCTGTCCAAGGCCGAAGATCCGGAGATCAGCTCGCTGCTGCTGATGTTCGGCGTGTCCATCATGCTGGGCGCGATCATGCTGCTGGCCTTCGAGGCCGACGCCCGCTCGCTGCCCTATGAGATCGAGCCGGTGTTCCTGAAATTCGGCCCGGTGCTGGTCCCGACGGTACGGTTGCTGGCGCTGGGCATCGCGCTGGCCATCGTGGCGGCGCTGGCCCTGTTCCTGTACCGCACGCATCTGGGCAAAGCGCTGCGCGCCATCATCATGAACCGCGACGCGGTGCGCATCGTCGGCATCAACGCCGAGCGCCTGTCGGCCGTGGCCTTCGGCCTGGGCATCGGCCTGGCGGCGGCCAGCGGCGTGCTGGTGGCGATGGTGTTCCCGTCCTTCTCGCCGTTCATGGGCAACGACTACACGCTGATCGGCTTCATCGTCATCGTGCTGGGCGGCCTGGGCCATCCGGTGGGGGCGCTGGTCGGCGCGCTGCTGTTCGGCGTCACCGAGCAGGTGTCGGTGGTGTTCTTCAATCCGTCCATCGCCACCATCTGCGGCTTCACGCTCATGGTCGCCATGATCTTCGTGCGGCCCAGCGGGCTGTTCGGCCGCCAGGCGCTGCGCTAGGAGATCCGCCATGTTGAAAGTCAGCAATCTGAAAAAGCGTTTCGGCGGCCTGGTGGCGCTGCAAGGCGTGGATGTGCATGTGCCGCGCGGCGCGATCCTGGGCGTCATCGGCATGAACGGGTCGGGCAAGACCACCATGCTCAACTGCATCAACGGCATCTACACGCCGGACGAGGGCCGCATCGAGCTGGATGGCCGCGATATCGCCGGCCGCCAGGTCCATGAAGTGGCGCGGCTGGGCGTGGGGCGCACCTTCCAGGTGCCGCGCATCTTCCGCCAGCTGACGCTGCTGGACAACCTGGACGTGGCGCAGCAGCAGACCGGGCGCAGCGCCGACGAGCGCTACGCCCAGTCCGAATACTGGCTGCGCAAGGTCGAGCTGCACCGGCTGCGGCACAACTACGCCGAGGAATTGTCCGGCGGCCAGCAGAAGCTGGTGGAGCTGGCGCGCATCATGGTCGCGCGGCCCAAGGTGGTGCTGCTGGACGAGCCCTTCGCCGGCGTCAACCCGGCGCTGGCGCAGCTGCTGATCTCGGTCATCCGCGAGTTGCCGGTCGAGCACGATTGCTCGGTGGTGCTGGTCTCGCATGACCTGACCTCGATCTACCAGCTATCCCACCACATCATTGTCATGAACGAAGGCGCGATCCTGACCGAGGGCGATGCCGACCATGTGCGGAACGATCCGCGAGTGGTCGAGGCATATCTCGGCGAGTAGAGCCCACCCCGCAGCGCCTGCGGCGCTTCCCCCTAGAGGGCGCCGCTACGGACCGGCGGAGCCGGATCCGTGCGGCCCCGCTTGAGTGAGGGCGGTTTTTATTGGGTGCGGGTGGTTTATCTCGGATGAGGGGCGCCGGGCTCGTGCGAGGGCGGCGTCCTGTTGGATCGGATCGGATTGGATTGAACTGCGCGCGGCGCAGAGGAGCGACGGATATGAGCAACGCAGTGCTTGCGCTGGAAGAGGTGACCGTGGCCTATCACGGCGACATCACCATTCTGAACCGCGTGAATGTGCAGGCCCGGCAGGGCAAGGTCACGGGTGTGATCGGACCTAACGGCGCCGGGAAGTCGACGGTGCTCAAGACGCTGTTCGGCTTCCTGCCGCCGCGCACGGGCCGCATCACGTTACGCGGGCAGGACATCAGCGCGCAGCCTTCGCACGAGCGCGCGCGCCATGGCGTGGCCTTCGTGCCGCAGCATCGCAGCCTGTTCGGCGAGTTGTCGGTGCATGACAACCTGCTGCTGGGCTGCTGGCCGTTCCGGCAGGACAAGGCGCGCGTGCGCCGGCGTATCGAGTCGGTGTATGAGCGCTTTCCGATCCTGGCGCAGAAGCGCGACGATCCGGTGTCCAGCATGAGCGGCGGCCAGCAGCGTTTCGTGGAGTTCGGTCGCGCGCTCCTGATCGAGCCGTCGGTGATCCTGCTGGACGAGCCGACCGCCATGCTGGCGCCGCGGATTTCCAAGGAGATCTATGCGCTGATCCGGGGTTTCGCGGACGAAGGCATGACGGTGGTGCTGGTGGACCAGAACGTGCGCCGCTGCGCCGAGATTTCGGACTATATGTACATCCTGGAGCTGGGCCGCAACAAGGCGGAGGGATCGCGCGAGGCCTTCGACGAGGGCGGCGGGTTGCGCGAGATGGTCGCGTCGTGGATGGACTACAAGATCGACTGAGGGCCCGACGGTACAAGGACGGACCGGGCATGGCCCGGTCCGGCAGTCGTCACAGCGGCCGTCCGAGCCGCTTTTCCACCTGGGCTTTTTCCCATTGCGGACCGAACAGCCGCCAGGGCGCGTAGACCCGGACGGCGCGCGCCGCCAGGGCCAGTCCCAGGCCCAGCATCGCCCAGTAAGACCACATGTTGTGGGGCGATGTCAGCAGGTTGATCGCGAACAGCGCCACCGCGATCAATATGTAGCGCATGCAAGCCACATAGAAACCGCGCAATTCGCGGACATGGGCGAAGGCTTCCCGTTCCGCCTCGTCGGCGGCCGTCATGGTCGTGTCCATATTCGTTTCCTCTGCGTTCAGGGTGGAAAAGTCGACTTCGAAAACCGAGGCAATGGACTTGAGCGTTTCCACGCTCGCGGGTTGGCCCGCTTCGATGCGCTGGATGGTCCGGGCGCTCAGCCCGCTGGCCTGGGCCAGCTGCTGTTGGGACCAGCCACGCTTGAGGCGCAGCTTTTGAATCAACATGGTTCGGCTTCCATTGGTTCGGAGCTGCCAAGGTAGCCGAAAGGACCGCTCAGGGATACGACACGGGCACGACATGGGTGCGACAGGGACACGACAGCGCTGCGACGGCTATCCGCCACGGGGACGACTGCCCTGGCGGCGGCAGATTCTGACCGTCGATGCCTGTTCCTGGTTTTGGCCGAGCGAAAGTTGACACTGCGCTTTCGGGGCAGTCAGCCGGCGCCGTGATCGAACGTCACTGTGTCCAATCGTCCAGCCGCAGCCCGGACACACGGGAAAACTCGCGAGTGTTGTTCGTGACAAGCACAAAACCCCGAGAGCGGGCGTGGCCGGCGATCATTGCATCGTAGGGGCCGATGGGCGTGCCGGCTCGCGCCAGCTCCGCCCGTAGTCGGCCGGCGTGCGCGGCTGCCGCGCGGTCATAGTTCAGCACTTCCAGGCGTTTCAGGAATCCGTCGATGACGGCATGGTTCCGGGCCGGGGTTGCTGATTTTTCAGCGCCGTAGCGCAGTTCCATCGCGGTGATCGCGCTTACGCACAGCTGGCCTGGCCGCCGGTTGAGCGCCTGCCGCACGGCGCCCGGCTTGTTCTTGATGGCGAAGATGCAGATGTTCGTATCGAGCACGAACCGCAGCGTCATCGGGCGTCGTCCGTCGGCTGGTCGCGATCGACAAGAAAGTCGGCGGTGACGGATTCACCGTCGAACCAGGCGTCCCAGGAGTTGTCGGCGGTTGCGGTGGGGCGCTGGCGGTTGCCGGCGGCGGGCCTGGCCGGGGGTTCCTGCAGGGCGATGGTCGGGGTGGGGCGGATCTTGTAGCGGGATTTGAGTGTCATGGCGTGCTCCTCGGGATGTGCATGGCGCACTTCCGTTGTAGCCAAGACCAGGGAGGCCTGCCTATTGTGGTCTACCGAGGGGTGAAGCAGGCCGGGGACGCCGCGCGCGCGCGCGGACGTCCCGGACTTACTCAGATGAGTCCGCGTATGCCCGCGATGCCGTGCGCGCCATGGCGCAGCGCCTGCGACACGGTTTGCTCGGACTGGCCGCCGAGCGCATACACCGGCAGGCCGGCGTCGCGGTTGCCGGCCACGAAGCCTTCCCAACCCAGCGTCGGCGCGCCGGGATGGCTGGGCGTGTCCAGCACCGGACCCAGCACGGCGAAGTCGGCGCCCAGATCGCGCGCATGCGTGACCTGGACGTTGTCGTGCGCCGATGCGCCGACCAGCGCGCCTTCGGGCAGCGCCGGGCGCGCGTCCAGGCGGGCGGCGTCGGCGGCGCGCAGGTGCACGCCGTCGGCTTCCTTCCACCAGGCGGCCGGATGGATGCTGTTGACCAGCAGGCGAGCGCCGGCGGCGTGGCAGCGCTGCTTCACCTGCAGCAGCGCTTCATGCAGCGAGGCGGCGCCGGGGCCGTCGGGCCATTGCGGCTCGCGCAGCTGCACCAGCTTCACGCCACGCGCCAGCGCCGCGTCCAGCCGGCCCAGGAAAGCCGGCAGGCCCGCGCGCGAGCCGATGGAACTGATGCCGTAGCGGGTCGGCAGCTGCAACCAGCGCAGCGGCGGCAGCGTGGCGGGCAGGAGGTCGCCGACCTCGGCCGCGCGCGCCGGGTCCACCCATTCCAGGCGCTGGTTCTCCAGGCCGCGCGGCTCGCCTTCCCAGCCGGTGACGTGGCAGAACGCCAGCCGTACCGTGGTGTGGGGATAGACGTGCACATAGGTGACCCAGGGGCGCGATTGCGTGACGCGGATGCCGATTTCTTCTTGCAGTTCGCGCGCCAGCGCCTGCAGCACGGTCTCGCCGGGCTCCAGCTTGCCGCCGGGCAGTTCCCACCAGCCCGACCAGGGCTTGCCTTCGGGACGCTGCCCCAGCAGCAGCTTGCCGTCCGGGCGCAGGATCAGGCCGGCGGCGACATCGACGATTTTTTCAGACATGACGGGCAGCCCAGTCGCGGGCGAATTGGTAGGCGACGCGTCCCGAGCGCGAGCCGCGCTCCAGCGTCCATTGCAGGGCCTCGGTGCGCGAGGGCTCGATGTGCTGTTCCGGGCAACCCAGCTCGCGCAGCCAGTGGTAGACGATGTCCAGGTAGTCGTCCTGCTTGAAGGGATAGAACGACAGCCACAGGCCGAAGCGCTCGGACAGCGAGATTTTTTCCTCGACCGTTTCGCCGGGATGGATTTCGCCGTCCGGCTGGTGCTTGGCCTGCAGGTTCTCGCTCATGTATTCCGGCATGAGGTGGCGGCGGTTGGACGTGGCGTAGATCAGCACGTTGTCGCCCGAGGCGGCCACCGAGCCGTCCAGCACCGACTTCAGCGCCTTGTAGCCGGCCTCGCCTTCCTCGAAGGACAGGTCGTCGCAGAACACGATGTAGCGCTCGGGCCGGCCCGCGACCAGCTCGACGATGTCGGCCAGGTCGCCCAGGTCGGACTTGTCCACTTCGATCAGGCGCAGGCCGCGATCGGCGTAGGCCGCCAGCATGGCCTTGACCAGCGAGCTCTTGCCGGTGCCGCGCGCGCCGGTCATCAGCACGTTGTTGGCGGGCTTTTTCTCGATGAACTGCTGCGTGTTGCGGTCGATGACGTTCTTCTGGCGCTCGATGTGCTGCAGGTCGTCGAGGTCGATGCGGGCCACGTGGCGCACCGAGTCGAGCCAGCCGCGCGCGCCGCGCTTGCGCCAGCGGTAGGCATGGGCGGTCCAGTCGATTTCGGGCGTGGCGGGCGGCAGCCAGGCTTCGAGCTGGGCCAGCACGCGCTCGGCGCGCTGGATCAGGGTGGTGAATTCGTTTGCGGTCACGGTTGTGGTCCTTGGATGGGCTGACGGGCCTGCGGCCATCGGGCCGCGGCGCGTCCGCGTTTGTCTTCGGATAGGCGCCGCCCGGATCGCTCGTGGGAGCCGCCGGGCGCGCGCCACCCATCGGGTGTCGCCTGTCGCCGGCCAACAGTGATGCCGCTGGCTGGCGCGGAGTCAGTGACGAGCGATGGGTAGGACGCAGCCACTGGTTTCAATGCATGGCGCGCCGGCGCGGTCGGCGCCGGCGCGCGGGTGGATCAGGAACGGTAATCGGCGTTGATCGACACGTATTCGTGCGAGAAGTCGCAGGTGTAGACGGTGTCGCTGACCTGGCCGCGGCCCAGAGCGATGCGCACGGCGATCTCGGCCTGCTTCATGACGCGCTGGCCGTCGGCTTCCTGGTAGGACGGATTGCGGCCGCCGTTGACGGCGACCAGCACATCGTCCAGCCACAGGCGGATGTTCGAGACGTCCAGGTCGTCGATGCCGGCGTAGCCCACCGCGGCCAGGATGCGGCCCAGGTTGGGGTCCGAAGCGAAGAAGGCGGTCTTGACCAGCGGCGAGTGCGCCACGGCGTAGGCGACCTTCAGCGCTTCTTCGGTGCTGCCGGCTTCCTCGACGCGGATGGTCATGAACTTGGTGGCACCTTCGGCGTCGCGCACGATCTTCTGCGCAAGCTCCAGCGCGGCGGCGGTCAGGGCCTGGCGCACGGCGGCGTAGTCGGCATCGGACTCGGCGTTCACCTCGACGCCGGACTTGCCGGTGGCGGCGATGATGAAGGAGTCATTGGTGGACGTGTCGCCGTCGACCGTGATGCGGTTGAACGAGGCGTCGGCGATCTCGCGGGCCAGCTTGCCCAGCAGCGGCTGGGCGATGCCGGCGTCGGTGGCCAGGAAGCTCAGCATGGTGGCCATGTTGGGTCGGATCATGCCGGCGCCCTTGCTGATGCCGGTGAAGGTGACGGTCTTGCCGCCGATCTGAACCTTGCTGGAATGGACCTTGGGCAGCGTGTCCGTGGTCATGATGCCGTGGGCGGCGCTGAACCAGTGGTCCGGGCCGAGGTTGGCGATGGCGGCGGGCAGGCCGGCGACCAGGCGGTCCAGCGGCAGCGGCTCCAGGATGACGCCGGTGGAGAAGGGCAGGACTTCGGCGGCGGGCACGCCCAGCAGCTTGCCCAGCGCGGCGCAGGTGTCCTTGGCCTTTTGCAGGCCTTCGTCGCCGGTGCCGGCGTTGGCGTTGCCGGTGTTGATGACCAGCGCGCTGATCGGGCCGCCGGCGGCCAGATGGGCCTGGCAGACCTGCACCGGCGCGGCGCAGAAACGGTTGCGCGTGAACACGCCCGCCACGCTGGTGCCGGGCGCGAAGCGGAACACGGTCAGATCGCGTCGGTTGGCTTTGCGGATGCCGGCCTCGGTAACGCCGATTTCAACGCCGGCAACAGGGAAAATTTCGGACTCGGAGGGGATCTGCAGGTTAACGGCCATGACTTCGTCTCTATCAATGAGCAGGACGGAACCGCCGCCCGCTGGGCGGCGCGTGGGGGAAAGCTGGCTATTATCCCACCGCTTTGCTGCAGGGCCGGGATTGCCGCGTCGCGGACCGGCGGGAGGGGCGCGAACGCGCCGGCGGCGGAGCGGCCAGGGGTGGCTTGCGGGCGTCCGCGAGGGGCGGCGCCCTAGGGCCCGACCCGGACCGCGGCCACATCCAGCACGCCGGCATCGCGGTTGGACAGGACCGCGCGCACCGCGCCGTCCGGCGCCTGCAGCACCGAGCTGCCGGCCGCCACGTCCGTGCCGCCGGCGCGTCGGGCCACGCGCCCGCGCGAGGCCGAGAACAGCAGGTCGCCGGGCTGGGCGCCGGCCGCGCGCAGGCCGCCGGACAGCACCCGGGTGCCGGCGGGATAGGTCATGTCGCCCAGCGCGGTCTCGCGCGACAGCAGCCCCTCGAAACCCAGCAGCTGGCGGCGGGCATCCAGCCGCAGTTCCAGCTTCAGCAGCGACAGCCGCTCCACCTCCATGGGCTCGCTGCCTTCCGTGCGCAACAGCCAGCGCGCGCCCGCGCCCGCCTGTTCTATCGGCTGTCCGCGCACGGCCGGGTCCACCTGGATCCACGTGCCCGGTGGCACCGGCTGCCGGTCCAGCTGATTGCCGATGGCCAGATGGCAGCTGGCGAAACGGGGCTGGCCGCCCAGCATGACGAATTCGACGCGGTGGCCGTGGGCGCACAGCCAGCCCTCCTGGGCCTGGTCGCGGGCGATCTCCACGGACAGGGTTTCCGGCTGCCGGGCGGTCGCCGCGTAGCGATACAGGCCAGTGCTTTCCAGGCCATGGATCAGGCCCGGCTGACCCTCGGGGAAGCGGGCGCGATCGAAGGTTGACAGCTCGCCCGGCGTGGCCAGCCGCAGCACGGTGCCGGCGGGCATGTCCACGCCGGCGACGCGGGTGGGCTGGTTCAACACGCTGCGGCGCCCGGCGTCGGCCTGGGCGTCGCGCTCGGCGTCCAGCCACTGGCCCAGCTGTTGATAGGGGAAGATGGCGCCGAGCAGCGCCAGCGCGGTCATCAGGATCGTTCCCAGCCGGCGGTGGCCGCCGAGCCAATGGCGCGCGCCTCGACTGGTGGCGAGCACCGCCAGCCATGTCAGCAGGGTACTCAGACAGGCGAGGGAGACCGCCATCAGCACGTAGAAATTGCCGCCAGGAAGTGAGACCGGGATCATGGGAAGATTATAGGATCCCCCCCGAAGCGCCGGGGGCGCTTCCCCCCCAGGGGGGCGCTGCTACGGACCGGCGGAGCCGGATCCGTGCAGCCCCGGTCGTTGCGGGGCGAGTGGTTTTCCTGGCGTTGGGGTTGTGCTGGCGGGGTGGGCTCGCTGCGCGCTGTTGTGGGCTGGTCGCCTGTCCGGTGTTTTCCCGCTTGGGGCGTGATGGGTGGATTTCCTGGGGCGGGGGCGTGCAAGAAATTACATGACGCGCGCCGGCTTCGGCGTTATACCTGTGGTCTTGCCCGCTGCCATCCGCCTATTTCATTCCCGCCATGAAGGACGTCGTTCGATACCATCCCGTACCCGGCATGCCCGGCATGGTGCTGGGTCAGGCGCGGATCACCGAGTTCCAGTTCGATCGCCACTATCACGTGGACTATCACATCGGGCTGGTGACGCAGGGCGTGCAGCGGCAGAGCTTTCGCGGTCGCAGCGTGCTATTGGGGCCGGGCGCCGTCGCCTTGATGCCGCCGGGTGAAATCCATGACGGCGCGGGCGTTTCCGACTATGGCCTTTCCCATACGCTCCAGACCTTTCGCATCGCGCCGGAGCTGATGCGCGGCTTTCTGCGCGAAGTGGCGGGCGGCGCGGGCGAGGAGCGATTCCTGGCCACGCTGATCGAGGATGCGGGATTGGCGCAGCGGCTGATGGCGCTGCATGGCGCCTGGATGTCCGACGCGTCCGCCACGCCGATGGCGCGCGATGAAGCGTCGCTGGCCGTCATGGCCGCGCTGTTCGCGCGCAGCGGCGCGGCGGCGCCGCGCGCGGTCAAGGGCGGCCTGTCGGCCGAGCACCGCCGCCGTGTGCTGGACTACTGCCAGGAGCGCCTGAGCGAGAAGATCGGCCTGGAAGACCTGGCGGCGCTATGCGGCCTGAGCCGCTTCCAGTTCTTGCGCCGCTTCGCGCATTCCTTCGGGCTGACGCCGCATGCCTGGCTGGTGCGGCTGCGGCTGGAGCGGGCCTGCGCGGCGCTGGCCGGGTCCGGCCTGAGCGTGGCGCAGGTCGCGGCCGAGGTAGGCTTCTACGACCAGAGCCATTTCAACCGCGCCTTCCGCGTGGCCTATGGCGCGCCGCCATCGGCCTATCAGCCGGGCGGCGCGGCATAGGCAGGCAACGCCATGCAGGCGGTCTCATGCGGGCAACGTCATGCGCGCGCCACGGCGGCGCGCAGCGCCGATAGAAAGTGATCCACGTCCTGTTCGCGCGTGGCGAATGAAGTGACCAGGCGCACGATGCCCGGGCCCCAGCGGTCATGGTAGAAGCCGAAGCCCTGCGCCAGCAGGCTGTCGATGGCGGCGGCGGGCAGGCGGCAGAACAGGATGTTGGCGTCGGCGCGGCCC
This sequence comes from Achromobacter sp. 1011791174, assembly GCF_059760925.1. Classification (NCBI taxonomy): domain Bacteria; kingdom Pseudomonadati; phylum Pseudomonadota; class Betaproteobacteria; order Burkholderiales; family Alcaligenaceae; genus Achromobacter; species Achromobacter sp. 1011791174. The sequence continues at coordinate 18,664 of NZ_JCBANH010000027.1, read as the reverse complement.
TGCAGCGCCACGCCGGGCAGGCCTTCCATGCCGGCCGCCAGGCGTCGCGCCATGGCATTGGCCTGGCGCGCGTTGCGCAGCCACAGATCGCCGTCCAGATAGGCCTGCATCTGCGCCGACAGCAGGCGCATCTTGGAAAACAGATGGCCGCCGCGCTTGCGGCGGAACGCCAGCGCCTTGGCCGGCGCGGGATCGAACAGCACGATGGCCTCCACGCCCAGCGCGCCGTTCTTGGTGGCGCCGAAGGACAGCGCGGTCACGCCCGCCTTCCAGGTCATCTCTGCCGGGCTGCAATCCAGGCTGACCAGCGCGTTGGCGAAGCGCGCGCCGTCCATGTGCAGCGGCAGTCCGGCGTCGCGGCAGACGGCGCCGATGGCGCGCAGCTCGTCCAGCGTGTAGACGCCGCCGGTCTCGGTGGCCTGGGTGACGCTGACGCAGGATGGCTGCATCGAATGCACATCGCCCGCCTTGCGGCGCGCCTCGACGGCCAGCTGGGCGGGGTCGATCTTGGCGTCGGCGCCGCCCAGCAGCGTCAGGCGCGCGCCGCCGGTAAAGAACTCGGGCGCGCCGCATTCGTCATTGGCGATATGGCTTTGCGCATGACACAGCACGCTGCCCCAGGGCGGCGTCAGCGCCGAGAGGCTGAGCGAATTGGCGGCGGTGCCGGTCGGCACCAGCAGCACGTCGACCTCGCGCTCGAAGATGTCGGCCAGCTGGCGGCGCACCTGCGCCGAACCCTCGTCGGCGCCGTAGGGTTGCGCCTGGCCGTGGCAGGCCGCCGCCAGCGCAGCCAGGATCTCGGGGCTGGCGCCGGCGATGTTGTCGCTGGAAAAGCCCATCTGCGGGGCGTCGGGAGAGGCGGGCGTGTGCAAGGCGGGACTCCGGGGAGTGATTCGGGGATAGACCCCGACTATGCCGCGCGCCGGCCCGCCGCGCTTGTAGAAAATTGCGGCCTGCTCCTACACTGGCCCGCAAGGAACGCGTATCGAAGGAGCATCTCATGTGCCGCTGGCTCGCTTACACCGGCAGTCCCCTGCAGATGGAGCGCGTGCTGTTCAAGGCGCGCCATTCCCTGATCGACCAGAGCCTGCATGCGCGCCTGGGCGCCACCACCACCAACGGCGACGGCTTCGGGCTGGGCTGGTACGCCCGCCCGGCGCCAGACGGCTCCCTGGAACCGCCGTTCCGCTACCGCAGCGTGCATCCGGCCTGGAACGACCGCAACCTGCGCGAGGCCGCGCGCGCCATTCATTCCTCGCTGTTCGTGGCGCACATCCGCGCCGCCACCGACACGCCGGCGCAGGAAACCAACTGCCATCCGTTCCGCCATGGCAACTGGCTGTTCGTGCACAACGGCCTGATCCGCGACTTTCCGCTGCTGCGGCGCGACCTGATGCTGATGATCGCGCCGGCGTATTTCGGCTCGCTTGAAGGGTCGACCGATTCCGAGCTGATGTTCCTGCTGGCGCTGAGCTTCGGCCTGGAGGATGACCCGCTGCCGGCGCTGGCGCGCATGGTGGGGGCGGTGGAAGAGACCGGGCGCCGCCATGGCGTGGCGCAGCCCATCAACATGACGGTGTGCGCGCTGGACGGCGAGCGCATGATCGCGGTGCGTTATTCCAGCGAGCGCGAGTCGCGCACGCTGTTCCACAACACCTGCGTGCAGCACCTGCGCCAGCTGTATCCCGACGATCCGCAGATCGCGGCGCTGGGCGACGACACCTTCCTGCTGCTGTCCGAACCGCTGACCGACATGGCGGATGCCTGGGAGGAAGTGCCCGAGTCCACCGCGCTGATCGCCGCGCGCGGCGAGCTGCGGCATTTTCCGTTCGCGCCGATCGCGCCGGGCGCCTGATGCCTGCGACTTGATGCCTGAAGCTTGCTGCTTGATGCGGCGCGCTTGATTCGCAAGGAATCGCATCTGGCGCTTGCCGCGCCGCCCGAGTGATCCGTTGCGGCCTAGTGGCCGCTGTGCAGCGCCGGGTTGAGCGTGCCCCAGGCGGCCGTGCGCACCAGCGTCTCGACGGCGCCGGTCTGCGAGTTGCGGCGGAACAGCAGCCCGTGCTGGCCGGCCAGCGACACCGCCTTGACCACCGCGCCCTCGGGCGTGAGCACGCGCGTGCCGGCGGTGATGTAGCAGCCGGCCTCGACCACGCAGTCGTCGCCCAGCGAGATGCCGATGCCGGAATTCGCGCCCAGCAGGCAGCGCTTGCCGATCGATACCACCTGCTTGCCGCCGCCGGACATGGTGCCCATGATGGACGCGCCGCCGCCGATGTCGCTGCCATCGTCGACGATGACGCCGGCGCTGATGCGGCCCTCGACCATGGACGCGCCCAGCGTGCCGGCGTTGAAATTGCAGAAGCCTTCATGCAGCACCGTGGTGCCGGGCGACAGGTGCGCGCCCAGCCGCACGCGGGCCGTGTCGGCGATGCGCACGCCTTGGGGCACCACGTAGTCGGTCATGCGCGGGATCTTGTCCACGCCACGGATTTCCAGCGTCTGGCCGGTGGCGCGCAGGTGCCAGCGCAGCGCGTCGATCTGGTCCACCGGGCAGGGGCCGGCCGAGGTCCAGGCCACGTTGGACAGCACGTTGAACAGGCCGTCCAGGTTGGCGTCGTGCGGGCGGATCAGGCGATGGCTGAGCAGATGCAGCCGCAGGTAGGCGTCATGCGCGTCCGCCGGCGGTTCATCCAGCGAGGCGATGGCGGTGCGCACGGCCACGATCTCGACCTTGCGACGCGTGTCGCGCGCCAGGGCCGTCGGCACATGCTCGCCCAGCGCCGCGCGCGCTTCCTCGGGCGTCAGGTGGCGGGTGCCGCCGGCGGGCGTGTGATCGGCCAGTGAGGGGCGCGGATACCAGGTATCCAGGATGGCGCCATCGGCGGCCAGGGTGGCCAGGCCGTAGGCAACGGCGCTGACGGGGGCGGAAGGGTCGGGCATGGTGGGCCTGCGGGATGAAAACGGCATGCGCCGCGCGGGAGTCAAGGACGCATTATCGCTTCAAGCCGAGCCCAGACTTCATCGACGAGGTACGCGGGCACTGACTCTTTTCGTTTGGCCTGCCGCACGCGCCAATCCAGTGATTTCAGTTGATGGCAATGGATGCTGCCCGTCGTCGCGGTCCCCGTGCCCATCAGCGTGACCACCGTGCCATGAGTGCGTTGTTCGGTGGCCTGACCTTGTGAAATCGGACAGATCATCGCCAGTCCAAGTTGATTGAACTCCTTGTGGCTGACGACTAGTCCGTAGTGCGGACCCGTCATTTCCCTGCCGGCAGCGGGATCAAACTGTAGATGCACGATATCGCCGTGGCTGGGCACGTATGCCATCAGTTGCGCTCCCGTCCGACAGCGGGCATGTCGTCCCAGCCGTCGGCTCGGGGCAGCCCATCCGGCATTTCAGCCAGGAGGTCGGTGAGCGCATAGCGCGGACGCGCTGGCGGTTCGATAGTGAGCCGCCGGCCGGACATGTGGAGTTCGACCTGGGAGCCTTCACGCAGCCCGTTCTGGTCGATGTATGCCTTGGGGATGGTCATCACGAGCGAACCTCCTGCCTTGCGTAGAGTTTGACGCATGGAAGTCTCCCATATTGATGAGGGATGCGGAGCCTGAGTGCGCCATTTATAGCACTATTTATCCTACAAAAATAGGATATCGATGGCGCAAAATGATCGTGTCCGACGCATCTGTCAGATCTCGCCCAGGCCCGATGCCGCGGATCCGGCTCCGCCGGTCCGCCAGCATGCCCGCTTGAGGGAAGCGCCCAGGGGGAAGCGCGTAGCGCTTCGGGGGGCCTTCTACTCCAATTCCTTCAACAGCAATTCCCAGAACTTCAGCCGCTGCTCCAGCGTCGACACCAGGATGTACTCATGCAGCGTGTGCGCGCCGTCGCCGTCCGCGCCCAGGCCGTCCAGCGTGGGCACGCCCATGGCCGAGGTGAAGTTGGCGTCGCTGCCGCCGCCGGTCATGGGCGCGTCTTCCAGCAGGAAGCCGGCGCGCTCGGCGTAGCCCTGGACCAGCGCCAGCAGGGCGGCGGCGGCCTCGGTCTTGACCATGGGCGGGCGGTTCAGCTCGACGTCGATGTCCAGCTCCACGTCCGGACCCACGGCGCACAGCTCGCGCATGCGGCGCAGCACGTCCTCGGCCGCGCCCATGTCGGGCACACGGAAGTCCACCACGCAGCGGCAGTGCGCCGGCACGGTGTTGGTGACGGTGCCGCCGGCGATGGTGCCCACGCTCACGGTGATGCCGCGCTCGTAGTCGGTCATGGCTTCCAGCGCCAGCACCTGGTGCGCCATTTCGCGGATGGCGCTGCGGCCCTTGTCGTGGTTCATGCCGGCGTGCGCCGGACGGCCCTTGACGTTCAGGTTCAGCATGCCGGTGCCCTTGCGCGCGGTCACGCACTTGCCGCCGTTGGCGCGCGCCGGCTCGCACACCAGCGCGTACTTGGCGTTGGCGGCGTAGCGCTCGATGTGGGCGCGCGACGCATGGCTGCCGGTCTCTTCGTCCGGCACCACCAGGAAGTCCACGGGCAGGCGCGTGTCGCCGGGGCGGGCCACGGTGGCCAGCGCCGACAGGGCCAGGTAGATGCCGGCCTTCATGTCGTAGCTGCCCGGGCCGTACAGGCGGTCGCCCTCGATCCGCACCGGGTTGTCCTTGAGCGTACCCACCGGATGCACGGTGTCCATGTGGGCCAGGATCAGGATGCCGGGACGGTCGTCGCCGTCGGCGCGGTTGGTGGCGTACAGCAGCGGTCCGGTGTCCGGGCCGATGTCGGACAGTTCCACTTTCAGGCCGGCGGCCTCGGCCTGGCCGGCGATGATGCGGGCCATGGCGGCGATGCCGTCGGGATAGTTGGAGGGCGACTCGCAAAGCAGCCAGGACTGGATGCCGGAGACGAGCTGTTCGGTGCTGAGGGTCGAGGACATGGCGGTATCGGGTGTCGGCTAGGCGGAAAGGGAACGATCAGGCGACCTGCTGGCCGGCCAGGCGGGCCAGCTCGGCGTCGTCGGGCATGCGGCCATCGAACCAGAGGCTGGCGCAGACCGCCGACATGGCGCGGCCGTCGTGGCCGATGCCGGGCACGACCTGCAGCGTCCAGTTGAACGGCACGCCGCGGCGCTCGGCTTCCTTGCGGCCGGCCTCGAAGTAGTTCTGCGCGCGCGCGAAACGGTGCGGCCCCTGGCGCATGGCGGCCGGTTCCGAGGGCAGGTTGGGATCGTCGGTGGCGATGTCCTGGTCGCCGGCCAGGATGGTCATGGGATAGGCCAGCAGCTTGACCAGGTGATCCTCGGTCAGGCCGACGCCAGCCATGCCTTCGGGGAAGGGGTGGTCGAAGGTCGGCAGCGTGTACCAGCCGGGATTGCCCGCGGCCACGGCCTTGAACGGCGCATGCGACTGGCTGCTCATCAGCCGGTGCACGAACTGGCCGCCGGCGGAATGGCCGAACAGGTACACGTTCTGGCCATCGGTGATCTCGGCGGCGATCAGGTCGCGCACCACGCTGCCCACCAGCGCGTAGGTCCAGCCGTCGATGTGGCGCGGATTGCCGCCGGCCGAGAACACGCGGCCATTGTTGTAGCTTTCGACGCCGGGCCAGATCTCGTTGGAGAAGGTCAGCGCCACGATCAGCAGCTTGTGCTTGTCGGCGGCCGGCACCCAGAAGTCGCGGTATTCGTCGCCGTTGCGCAGCACGCCGTGCTGCACGATCACGACCGGGCGGTCGGGCGTGTAGCCATAGGGGCGGTAGGTCTGCAGCTTGAACGGACGGTCGGCGTTGCGGTCGTCGTCGATGTAGGGAATGGCGTTGCGGCCCGCATGGCCCAGTTCAATGGCGATGCGGTCGACGTTGGTGAGTTCGGCAGGTTTCATGGCGACGTGTCAGGCGGTGGCTTCGTTCAGATGGCAGGCCGACCAGTGGCCCGGCGAGATTTCCTTCAGGACCGGCGCCTGCTCGCGGCAGCGCGGCATGGCGTGCGGACAGCGCGGGTTGAAGGTACAGCCCGGCGGCGGATTCAGCGGCGACGGGATTTCGCCCTTGATGGGCGTGAACTTGCGGCCGCGCCGCGCCACGTCCGGCACCTCGGCCATCAGGGCCTGGGTATAGGGGTGGTTGGCGCGCGCGAAGATCTCGGCAGCGGTCGAAATCTCGACGATCTTGCCCAGGTACATGATGGCGACGCGGTCGGAAATGTGCTTGACCACGCCCAGGTCATGGCTGATGAACAGGTAGGTGAAGCCGTGCTGTTCGCGCAGGTCCATGAACAGGTTGATCACCTGCGCCTGGATCGACACGTCCAGCGCGGCCACCGGCTCGTCGCAGACCAGGAACTTGGGCGCCACCATCAGCGCGCGGGCGATGCCGATGCGCTGGCGCTGGCCGCCGGAGATCTGGTGCGGGAAACGATCGCGGTATTCGCGGTCCAGACCGACCTCGGACAGCGCCTGGTCGATGCGCGCGGGAATGTCGGCCGGCGGCGCCAGCTTATGCACCTTCAGCGCCTCGCCCAGGATCTGGCGCAGCCGCTGGCGCGGATTCAGCGAGGCCTGCGGATCCTGGAAGATCATCTGCACGCCCAGCGTGTAGGCCAGCTTGTCGGCGCCGCGCAGGCGGGCCGCATCGCGGCCCTGGTACAGCAGCTCGCCCTCGGTCTGGCGATGCAGGCCGGCCACCACGCGGCCCAGCGTGGACTTGCCGCAGCCCGATTCGCCCACCAGGCCGACCACCTCGCCGCGGTGGATGGACAGGTCCACGCCGTTGACGGCGTAGACGGTGCGGCGGTCGATGGGACGGCCGGCCAGGGCCAGGATGCGCTGGGCCAGGTCGGGACGTTGCTCGAAGCGCTTGTGGACGTTCTTCAGCTCGATGACGGGAGTATCGGCTTGATTCATGCTTGCTCGGCCTCGCGGGCGATCGGCACGTAGCAGCGGAAGCTGCGCGGGCCTTCGGTGGTGACGGTGGGGGCTTGCTCGGTGCAGCGCGTGACCGCGCTGGGGCAGCGCGGCCGGAACGCACAGCCCGAGGGACGGCCGGACAGGCTGGGCGCCATGCCGTTGATCTGGTGCAGGCGCGCGCCGGGCTGCGTGGCGCCCGGCATCGAGTCCAGCAGGCCGCGCGTGTATGGATGGCGCGGCGCTTCCAGCACCTGCTCGACCGGGCCGCTCTCGACGATGCGGCCGGCATACATGACGGCCACGCGGTCGGCCAGCTCGGCGACCACGCCCAGGTCGTGAGTGATCCAGATCAGCGCGGTGTTGTGCTGACGGCAGATCTCCTGCATGCGGTAGAGGATCTGGCCCTGGATGGTGACGTCCAGCGCGGTGGTGGGCTCGTCGCAGATGATCAGGTCGGGCTTGTTCAGCATGGCGATGGCGATGGCCACGCGCTGGCGCATGCCGCCGGAGAACTCGTGCGGATAGCTCTTCAGGCGCTTTTCGGGCGAGGGGATGCCCACCATCTCCAGCGCTTCGCGGCAGCGCTCGAGCGCTTGCGCGCGCGGCACGTCCGCGTGCGTCAGGATGGCTTCCATCATCTGCTCGCCGATGCGCAGCACCGGGTTCAGCGTCATCAGCGGATCCTGGAAGATCATCGCGATGCGGTCGCCGCGCAGCTGGCGCATCTGTTCTTCGCTGTACTTGCGCAGGTCCTGGCCCTTGAAGCGGACCTCGCCCTCGACCACTTCCCCGGGGGGATCGATCAGGCCCAGCAGCGAGAAGCCGGTCACGGACTTGCCCGAGCCGGACTCGCCGACCAGGCCCACGATTTCGCCTCGGCGCACGGTCAGGTCTACGCCGTCGACGGCCGGCCAGGCGCCGGCTTCGGTATGGAATGCGGTGCGCAGGCCGCGCACCTCCAGAATGGTCTCGCTCATGTCAGTCATCCATTGCGCAAACCGCCACGCAGGTATCGGGTGTCGCTCCATCGGGGTGCCGCGGAGCCGGCTTCGCCGGTCCGCCAGCACGCCCCCTCGAGGGGGAAGCGCGCAGCGCTTCGGGGGTGGGCCTCATCTTTTCGGGTCCAGGCTTTCGCGGAGGCGGTCGCCGACGATGTTGATGGACAGGATCAGCAGCAGCAGGGCGATGCCCGGGAACAGGCTGATCCAGTAGTCGCCCGAGAGCAGATACTGGAAGCCATTGGAGATCAACAGGCCCAGCGACGGCTCGGTGATGGGCACGCCCACGCCCAGGAAGGACAGCGTGGCTTCCAGCGCGATCGCGGTCGCGATCTGGATGGTGGCGAACACCATGACCGGGCCCAGGCAGTTCGGCAGCAGGTGGAAGGCCATGATGCGCCAGGCCGGGAAGCCCAGGTTGGCGGCGGCCTCCACGTATTCCTTGCGCCGCTCCTGCAGCGCGCGGCCGCGCATGATGCGCGCGTAGTGGCCCCATTGCACCAGCACCAGCGCCAGGATCACCTTGTCCACGCCGCGCCCCATCACCACCAGCAGCACCAGCGCCACCAGGATGGTCGGAAAGCCCAGGATGAAGTCGACGATGCGCATCAGGATGGTGTCGACCACGCCTCCCATGTAGGCGGCCACCAGGCCAACCGCGCCGCCCACGGCGGTGGCCAGCACCACGGCGGACAGGCCCACCATCAGGCTGATGCGCAGGCCATACAGGATGGCGCTGAGCATGTCGCGGCCCTGGTCGTCGGTGCCCAGCCAGGCGATGCTGCCGTCCATCAGCGCCTGGCGCGGCGCCAGGCGGCCGTCCATGAGCGAGAGGTTGGCGAGGTCGTAGGGGTTCTGCGGCGCGAAGTAGGGCGCGAACACCACCAGGATGATCAGCACGGCCAGCGCGATGGCAGAGCCGGTCACGGTGGGCCGAGAGCGCAGTTTCTTCAGGATGGAGGCGCGCTTGGGCGTGTCCGCCAGCGGCGGGGCGGTGCGGGTGCGGCCGGGATTGGGAGATTGAGCCATGACGATTATTGAGCGGGGGTCACGAGCTGCACGCGCGGGTCGAGCGCGGCGTACAGGATGTCCACGACCAGGTTGATGACCACGAAGATCAGGGTGACCAGCATCACGTAGGCCACCACCACGGGGCGGTCCAGCTGGTAGACGCTGTCGATCAGCAGCTTGCCCATGCCGGGCCAGGCGAACACCGTCTCGGTGATGGTGGAGTACGCGATCAGCGTGCCGAATTCCATGCCGATCACGGTCACCACGGGGATCAGGATGTTGCGCAGGATGTGGCGGCGCACGATGCGGCCCGGCTTGACGCCCTTGGCGCGCGCGAACTTCACGTAGTCCTGGCTGCGCGCCTCGACCACGCCCGAGGCGGTCAGGCGCAGCACCAGCGCGATGTTGGCCAGCGCCAGGTTGATGGCCGGCATGATCAGGTGCGACCAGCCGTCGGCGGTCAGGATCGACAGACGCACGCCGAGCACGGTGACGGTGTCGCCGCGGCCCGTGGCCGGCAGCCAGCCCAGCCATACGGCGAACAGCAGGATCAGCATCATGCCCTGCCAGAAGTTGGGCAGCGAGAAGCCCAGCACCGACGAGGCCATGATGCCCCGGCCCAGCGGCTCGTCGCGGTACAGGCCGGCGACCAGCCCCAGCGGGATGCCGATGACACAGGTCAGCCCGATGGCCACGACCACCAGTTCGAAGGTGGCCGGGATGCGCTGCACGATCAGCTCGATGGCGGGGATGCCGTGGACGAAGGACACGCCCAGGTCGCCGTGCAGCGCGCGCCACAGGAAGCCCGTGTACTGCTGCCATACGGGCAGGTCCAGCCCGAGGCGGGCGATCATGGCTTCGCGGGCGGCCTGGCTGGCCTCGGGGCTGACCAGCAGCTCGATCGGGTCGCCCACGGCGTACACCGCGAAGAAGACCACGACCGAGACGGCCAGCAGTACGAACAGGCTCTGTATCAACCTGCGCAAGATGAATAGGGCCACTTGATATTTCCTTGGTGGGCTCGGGAGTTGCGGGCGCCAGGCGGGGCTACTTGGCGGGCTTGGCCGACATGGCCAGGGTGTACTGGTCGGCGCGGCCTTCGTAGGTCAGGCCCTTGCGGTACGCCCAGATGCTGCTTTCGAAGTGCAGCGGGATGCTGGGCAGGTCCGCCAGCGCGATCGCCAGCGATTCCTGCAGCAGCTTCTCGCGCGCGGCCGGGTCCACCGTGACCAGGGCGCGCTTGAAGACCTGGTCGAACGCCGGGTTGTCGTAGCCGCCGTAGTTGCTGGTGCCCAGGCCGTGTTCCTTGTCGAACGCGGAGACCCAGTATTGCAGGAAAGACGAGGCTTCGCCCGTTTCCGACGACCAGCCGCCCATGGCGAAGCTGAACTCGCGCTTGGCGCGCTTGGGGAAGTAGATCGAGCGCGTCATCGCGTCGACCGAGGCCTTGATGCCCACGCGCGACAGGTACTGCGCCACCGCCTGCGAGATCTGGGCGTCGTTGATGTAGCGGTCGTTGGTGGATGACACGGCCAGTTCGAAGCCGTTCGGGTAACCGGCCTCGGCCAGCAGCTTCTTGGCGCCTTCGGGGTCGTACTTGAGTTCCGGCGGCTGCGGCAGCGTGCCGAACATGCCGTCGGGCAGGAACTGGTTGGCCGGGGTGGCGGCGCCGTCCATGATGCGGGCGGCGATGGCCTTGCGGTCGATGGCCATGGAAATGGCGCGGCGCACGCGCACGTCCTGCAGCGGGTTCTTGCCGTCGGCGGCTTTGACCGTGGGGCTGGGCGAGCGCGCTACGTCGAACTGGAAGTACACCACACGCACGGACGGCGTGATCACGTAGCCGAAGCCCGGCGTTTCCGAGATGCGCTTGACGTCGCGCGCGGCGGGGTTCTCGATCAGGTCGAAGTCGCCGGCCAACAGGCCCGTCAGGCGCGGACCGGCCGACGGCGCGGGGATCAGCTTGACCTCGCCCCAGGCCGGTTTGTCGCCCCAGTAGCCTTCGTTGCGGGTCAGTTCGATGGCGCTGCCCTTGACATAGGACTTGAGCGTGTAGGGGCCGGTGCCAATGGCGGACTTGCCGCCGTTGAAGTCGGCCACGGTAGGCCAGGGGCCGGTCACGCCGCAGCCGTTCTTCAGGTCGAACGTGATCGGGCCGTGCTGGACGATGCCGCTCCACAGCATGGGCATGCGGCTCATGTCGTTGGGCAGCAGCGGATAGGGCAGGCGCGTCTTGATGACCAGCGTGTCGTCGCCGCGCGCTTCGACGCTGGCGAACTTCTGCACCACGGCGGGCTGGGAGCCGCCGATGGACTGCTCGTTGTTCATCACGCGGCAGAACGTGAAGATCACGTCCTGCGGCGTGAAGGGCTGGCCGTTGGAGAACTTGGCGCCCTGGCGCAGCGTAAATTCCCAGGTGGTGTCGTCCACGGACTTCCAGGCCGTGGCCAGGCGCGGGATCAGCTTCATGGCCGCGTCCTGGCCGACCAGCGTCTCGAACACGTGCGAGGTCATCGCGTCGTTGGGCGTGACCTGATGGTAGTGCGGGTCCATCGCGGTGGGTTCGGACGACAGGCCGATGCGCAGCGCGCCGGCCTGGGCCAGGGTGGCGGTGGGACAGGCGGCCAGCGCGGCGGCGAGCGCGCACGCGGCCGGTAACAGGCGTTGGATGGTCTTGGCTGACATGTGTTTTCCCCTTGTGGTGTTGTGGTGTGTCGCGGGCGGCGCCCTCTGGGGGGCGCCTGCCGTCTTTATGCGGCGATGGGCTGCGCCAGCCGGACCACCGTCACGCCCGGGCGCAGGTTGGCCGTGGACGGCATGATCAGCACGCAATCATCGTAGGGCGCGACCACCGGCTCGCCCTCGGACCAGCCGATCAGGTCGCCGGCGCGCGGCAGCGTCTCCAGCCCCTTCCAGGGCTGGGCGAAGCGGAAGTCGGCGCTCTTGGCGGCCACGGCATGCGTGACGCGCAGCGCGCGCTGCGCGCCGGCGTCCGGCGCGAACCAGGCGGCCGGCAGGTCGGCGCGATCCACGGTGTCGGCGGCGAGCAGGAAGCGGGCCAGCTGGTCCAGCGCCACGCCGTGCGCCTCGGGCGCGCCATGGAAACCGCATTCGATCAGCAGCGAGCGGGTGCCGTTGTCGCCGGCTTGGCCGAAGCGACCATAGTCGCGCATGCGCACGCCGGCGGCATGGCCGGCGTCGGCGATGATGGTGGCGGGGTTGCCCAGCGCCAGCGCCAGGTCGATGTTGCGCTGTTCCATGCCGGTCAGCTGCAGCGGCACGTCGGAATTGCTCATCGAGTGGAAGTCCAGCAGCCAGTCGCTGCGTTCCACCCAGGGACGGATCTGGGCCGCGCGGCGGCGTTCCTGGCTGTTCGGCGCGGACAGCTTGTCCTCGCTCCAGACGCGGTTCATGTCTTCGTCCACGAAGCGCGCGGGGGCGTAGTTGGACGGGTCGAAGCGGTCGAAGGCGGCCAGGTTGCAGAAGGCCAGCGTCAGGCTGCCCCGGCGCGGACGCAGGCCGGCGGCCAGCGCGTCCTTGAGCGCCCAGGCGCCGCACAGTTCGTTGCCGTGGATCAGCGCGCTCAACATCACGCGCTTGCCCGGCACGCCGGAATCGAAGTGCCACACCCCGGGGGTGTCCGTATTGCCGGCGCGCTCGGACGACAGGTCCGGACAGGCGAGCAGGAAGGGACGCGGACTGGGCGCGGCGGCGGGTGTGGACATGAGGACTCCGATGAAGCGGGGGGATTGTATAGGGAAGAAAGCGGCCTGCGCGGCAGTCAGCCGGCCGTGGCCGCCTGGCGTTCTGCCATAACGGCCGGGCCCTGCTCGCCCAGGTCCCAGAACAGGCCGGCCATGATGGCCATGGCCTGACGGGCGACCGGGGCCAGCAGATGTTCGTCCGGGCCGTGCTGGCAGCAGGCGGGGTAGGAATGCGGCACCCAGATCGTGGGCAGTCCCAGCACGTCCGAGAACGCGTCGTTGGGCACGGTGCCGCCCAGGTTGGGCAGGATGGCGGGTGCGGCGCCGGTGGTCGCGGCCAGCGATGCCGCGGCCCAGCGGGCCCAGGCATCGTCCGGGTCCAGCCTGGTGGCGGGGGTGCCGCGGCGGACCTTGACCTGCACCTGGCCAAAGCCGTGTGCGTCCAGATGGGCGCGCAGGATGTCGCTGGCGGCGCGCCAGTCGGTGCCGACCACGAAGCGCAGGTTGCAGGTGGCGGCCGCGCGTCCGGGTATGGCGCCCACGGGATTGTCGGGATTGCCGGTCTTGTAGGCCAGCACTTCCAGCGTGTTCCAGCCGAACAGCCGTTCGGCCAGGCTCAGACCCGGCTCGCCCCAGTCCGGATCCGTTTCGGGCGCGTCGTCGTCGCGGCCGACCTCGATGGTGGACAGCGCGCGGCGCACGGCGGCGGGGATGGGTGGCGGGCGCAGGCCGTCAACTTGCAGGCGGCCGCGCGCGTCGACCAGGCTGGCCAGCGCGTGCGCCAGGATCAGGCCGGGGTTGGGCAGCACGCCGCCCCAGTTGCCCGAGTGATGCGCATGGCTGCGCAGATTGACTTCCAGGTCGAACAGCAGCGTGCCGCGCGAACCGAGGAACAGCGTGGGCAGGTCCGCCGCCAGGCGCGGGCCGTCCGATGCGATGAAGACGTCGGCCTTCAAGGCGTCGCGCCACTGGCCGCAGGCCGCGTGCAGGCCGGGCGAGCCGACTTCCTCGCCGCATTCGACCAGCATGCGGGCGTTGAAGCCCAGGCGCCCGCCGCGCTCGGCCAACACCTGTTCCAGCGCGGCCACGTTGATGCAGTACTGGCCCTTGTTGTCGGCCGTGCCGCGCCCGTACCAGCGCTCGCCTTCCTCGACCAGGGTCCAGGGTGACAGGCCGTCGCGCCATTGCTCGTCGTAGCCGCGCACCACGTCGCCGTGGGCGTAGAGCAGCACGGTGGGCAGGTTGGCGGCCTCGATGCGCTCGGCCAGCAGGAAGGGCGGGCCATCTTGTACCGGGTTGTCTTCGATGCGACAGGAAAATCCCAGGCCTTCCAGCCGGGGCGCGACAGCGGCGCGCAGGTAGTCGTAGAGTTCGGGCCGCTGTTCGGGCGCCTGGCTGACGCTGCGGCGGGCGACCAGGCCCGCCAGGTCGCGGCGCAAAGCGCCGCTATCGGCATACGCGAGCGCGCGCGCAATCGCGGTCGAGCGGCTGGCGCTGGAAACTGCTGCTGACACGGTTGTCCCCTATGTGCCCGGCGCGTCGCTGGGCGCGCCCGCTTGGATGTATCGCCGAATTCTAGGATCCGGGTAGCTTTCTCTACAATTAGAATATTTATCGGTAGCTTTGCAAAAAAGGCAAGGTTTGCCCTGACGCTCAATCCACCTGCGGGGGAACATGCACGGTATCGCGTTGAGGTACTTTGTGGAGGTGGCCCAGGCGGGCAGCCTGAGCGGCGCGTCCGAGCGCCTGCACGTGGCGGTGTCGGCCATCAGCCGGCAGATCGCCAAGCTGGAAGAGCAGGCCGGCGCGCCGCTGTTCGAGCGCGCCGCGCGCGGCATGGTGCTCAGCGACGCCGGCCGGCTGCTGCTGACGCATGCGCGGCGCACCATGCTGGAATCCGAATCGGTGCTGCAGGAGATCGCCGCGCTCAAGGGCGCGGCGCGCGACGAGATCCGCGTGGCGTCCGTCGCGGGCGTGGCGCGCACGTTCCTGCCGGCGGCCATGGCGCGCTTTCGCCAGGACTGGCCGGACATGCGTTTCGACCTGCACGTGGATACGCCCAGGGAAGTGCTGCGGCGCGTGGCCGAGGGCCAGGCTGAGCTGGGCATGGCCTTCAATATGGAGCGCGCCGGGGGCCTGAGCGTGCGCTACTCACGCCGCGCGCCGGTCCATGCGGTGATGGCGGCCGACCATCCGCTGGCGGGCCGCGCCAGCGTGAGCCTGCAGGATCTGGGCGCCTACCCGATGGCATTGACCGAACCCGGCACGACCACGCGGCGCCTGTTCGAACTGGGCTGCGCGCTGGAGTCGGTGCAGATAGAGCCCGCGCTGAGCTGCAACGATCCTTCGCCGCTGCACGGCTTCGTGTACGGCTCCGACGCCATCATGCTGGGCGCCTATATCTCGGTGACGCACAGCCTGGACCGCGACCAATTGGTCGCGGTGCCGATCTCCAATGCCGAACTGCAATCGCGCAGCCTGCAGATCCAGGTGATGCAGGGGCGCTTGCTGCCGCCCAAGACCGAGGCGTTCATCGCGTTGCTGTGCCGCCAGCTGGATGAGCTGCTGGCGGACCGGCCGAAGGCCAGGGCGCAGGGCGCCGCGAAATGAAAAAGACCCCCCACGCCGCGCGCACTGCGTGCGCTTGCTGCCCCCCCCGAGGGGGGTGTTTTTCATCTTGGGGCGGCCCGGCGATGAAAAAGACCCCCCACGCCGCGCGCACTACGTGCGCTTGCTGCCCCCCGTGGGGCGCATTTGTCTGCCAGCGCGAATTACTTCGCGTCAGGCTTGACCGAGGTGGCCAGCGTGAACTGGTCGCGGCGGCCTTCGTAGCTGATGCCCTTGCGGAATGCCCAGATGCTGCTTTCGAAGTGCAGCGGGATCAGCGGCACGTTGTCCAGCGCGATCTTGGTGGACTGCTGCAGCAGCGCTTCGCGCTTGGGTGCGTCCACCGTCACGATGGCCTGCTTGTAGACCTTGTCGAAATCGGCGTTGGAGAAGCCGCCGTAGTTGCTGGTGCCCAGGCTGTTGGGCGAATCCAGCGAGGCCACCCACAGCTGGAACAGCGCCGAAGCCTCGCCCGTTTCCGCCGGCCAGCCGCCCATCGGGAAGCTGAATTCGCGCTTGGCGCGCTTGGGGAAATAGATCGAGGCGGTCATCGCGTCAACCGTGGTCTTGATGCCGATGCGCGACAGGTACTGGGCCACGGCCTGGGCGACCTGGCCGTCGTTGACGTAGCGGTCGTTGGTGGACGAGATGGTCAGTTCGAAGCCGTTCGGGTAGCCGGCCTCGGCCAGCAGCTTCTTGGCGCCTTCGGGGTCGTACTTGATTTCCTCGGCCTTGGGCAGGGCGCCGAACATGCCGTCGGGCATGAACTGGTAGGCGGGCGTGGCCATGCCGTCCATGATGCGGGCGGTGATGGTCTTGCGGTCGATGGCCATGGAGATAGCCTTGCGCACGCGCAGGTCCTGCAGCGGGTTCTTGCCGTCGGCGGCCTTCACGAAGGGGCTCTGGGCGCGGCCGACGTCGGGCTGGAAGAATATCAGGCGGGTCGAGGGCGTGGCCACGAAGCCGAACTTGGGGTTGTCCTTCAGGCGCTGCAGGTCGCGCGCGGCCGGGTTCTCGATCATGTCGAAGTCGCCCGACAAGAGGCCGGTCAGGCGCGGACCGGCGGCGGGCACCGGCACGAACTTCACTTCCTTCCAGTAGGGCTTGGGACCCCAGTAGTTCTCGTTGCGGACCAGCTCGATGCCGGTGCCCTTGACGTAGGACTTCAGCGTGTAGGGGCCGGTGCCGATGGCGTCCTTGCCGTTGTTGAAGTCGGCCACGGTGGGCCAGGCGCCGGTCACGCCGCAGCCCTTCTTCGGGTCGAAGGTCAGCTTGCCGTGCTCGACGATGCCGTTCCAGATGATGGGCAGCGAGCGGGCCATTTCGGCGGGCATCAGCGGGAAGGGCGCGCCGGTCTTGATGATGACCGTGTGCGCGTCGGGCGTCTGCACGTCGGTGATCAGCTTGGTCGTGTCCATGTAGGACTGCGACACGTTGGTCTCGTTGTTCAGCGTGCGGCAGATGGTGAACAGCACGTCCTCGGACGTGAAGGGCTTGCCGTTCGAGAACTTGACGTCGTCGCGCAGCTTGAATTCCCAGGTCAGGTCGTCCAGGTTCTTCCACGAGGTGGCCAGGGCCGGCACCAGCTTCATGTCGGCGCTGCGGCCGACCAGCGAGCTGTAGACGTGCGCCGAGAACGCGTCGTTCTGGGTCATCTTGTGATAGTGGGGGTCCGCCGAGGTGGGTTCGGCCGACAGGCCGATCTTCAGCGTCTGGGCCTGGACGGCGGCCAGCGGAATGGCGGCGGCCGCGAGGGCTAACGTGGTACGCAACTTCATGGTGACAACTCCGGATGGAAAACGAACCGGATCGTGCTTGAGGGAGTGACCTAGCGGGCCTGCCGGGGCTTACGGAGGGTCTTTGGCGCCAGGCACGACGGCAAGGGGCCGATTATCGGTAGGGGCTTCGCGCGCTGTCAATGCGCGGGGACAGGCTGCGGCGCTAGGGAAAACGCCGAGATGGCAGGGAAAAACGGGAATGGACCGCGCGATCGCGCCGGTCTGGGCAGAGGAAATGCCGAGGAAATGAAAAACGCCGGGGCAGCCTCTCTTGAGGCTGCCCCGGCGCTCAGGCGCCCGGTGAGGGGCAGGGCGCCCTGGGGCCGGAACGGGCACTGCGCGGGCAGCGGGCGTTCCGGCCACCGCGTGCCGGCATCAACCGCGGGAGATCTGTCGCGGTTCAGGCCGACCCGGCGGTTCTTACCACTGGGAACCGGAGAAGCGCGAGCTGGCGGCGCGGGCGCGGTTCATCGATTCGTTGACTTCGTCGATGAAGGCGAACACGGCGGCGATGCCAGCGACCAGAGCCTTGCTGGCCTTCTTCAGGCTCAGCAGCGGGTGGGCGTTGGGTTGGTTTTCGAGGGCGCCGCGGAGCAGGTCGCGCTCCAGCGCGTCGGTCAGGCGGGCAGTGTGGTTCAGGGTCAGTTCGCTCATGGTGTTCTCCAGTCCAGTCCGTTTCGTCTTGGGGTAAACCATTATAGGGATAACCCTAGGGCAAAAGCAACGGGCGCGACGGAGCCAACCCTGTGAATGTTGTAAAAATGTTTTTGTGCCAGGGACTTAGCCCGCCGATGGGGCTTTTCCCCGTGGCGGGGGCAACCCTTAGGGGAGCCTAGCCCCGGTTGCGCAACGTACGGGCGGCGTCGGCCAGTTCGCCCGCCGTCAGGCCGATGGGGCCGATGTCGTTCATGACCAGGGCGTCCGCCGCCGCGCCGTGCAGCCAGACCGCGCCCGCGACGGCCTGCTCCAGCGGCAGGCCTTGGGCGATCAGCGATCCCAGCATGCCCGCCAATACGTCCCCGGTTCCGGCGGTCGCCAGGCCGGGATTGCCGCTGGTGTTGCGCCGCCAGCCGCCATCGGGGGCGCAGACGATGGTGCCGGCCCCCTTGAGCACGATCCAGGCGTCGTAGCGGCCTGCCAGCTGCTGGGCGGCGGCGGGCCGGTCGGCCTGTACCTGGGCGGTCGTTCGGCCGAGCAGCCGGGCCGCTTCGGCCGGATGCGGCGTCAGCACGACCGGGCCATCGCCCCAATGCGGCTCGACCTGGCCGCGCGCCAGCAGGTTCAGGCCATCGGCGTCCAGCACCAGCGGGGCCTGGCCGCGCCGGGCAAACAGGCGCGCCAGCAGATCGGCGGCCAGCGGCGAGTCGCCGATGCCGCAGCCCGCCACCCAGGTCGTCACGTTCCAGTTGCCGTCCAGCAGCGAGCGGGCGTCGCGCAGCATCAGTTCGGGTTGCAACGGGTCGCAGGGCAGGGGCGAAGCACTCTCGGCGAAGCCGACCAGCACCTTGCCGGCGCCGGTCTTGAGCGCGGCCCGCGCCGCCAGCAGCGCGGCGCCTGTCATGCCCGGGCCGCCGCCGACCACGCCGACGGTGCCGAAGCTGCCTTTGTGGCTGTCCTGCTCGCGCGGCGCGAACAGGGCGGGCAGGTCATCGCGGCGGACGGGGGCGCCG
>NZ_JCBANH010000026.1:0-71459 GCF_059760925.1 Achromobacter sp. 1011791174 | reverse complement strand
ACCCCCGCCACCCGCCGCATGTCCCCGTCAACCTGGACCATCTCCGAACTCGCCCGCGAGTTCGACGTCACGCCCCGCACGATCCGCTTCTATGAAGACCAGGGGATCGTCAGCCCGGCGCGCGAGGGGCGCAACCGCATCTTCGGTCCGCGTGACCGCACGCGGTTGAAGCTGGCGCTGCGCGGCAAGCGGCTGGGCCTGCAACTGTCGGAAATCCGCAGCCTGATCGACATGTACGACGGCCCCGGCGACACCGACGTCCAGCTGCGCCAGTACCAGAGCGTGCTCGCGCAGCACCGCGCCATGCTGGAGCAGCAGCGGCGCGACATCGACGACACCCTGCGCGAGATCGCGGAACAGGAACGCCAATGCAGCGACCTGTTGGCGCACAAGTCCTGAACGCGCCGTGGCGGTCCTGCAAACCTTCCTGCTGTTCGTCCTGACGGCGCTGGCCGAGATCATCGGCTGCTATCTGCCGTACCTGTGGCTGCGCAAGGGCCATTCCGCCTGGCTGCTGCTGCCCGCCGCCGCCAGCCTGGCGCTGTTCGCCTGGTTGCTGACGCTGCATCCCGAGGCCTCGGGCCGCGTCTACGCGGCCTATGGCGGCGTGTACATCAGCATGGCGCTGCTGTGGCTGTGGCTGGCCGACGGCGTGCGCCCGGTCGCCAGCGACTGGATCGGCGCGGGACTCTGCCTGGCCGGCATGCTGGTGATCATGTTCGGCCCGCGTTCGGGCTAACGTGCGCGGGCCGGCATCGCCAGGGCCCGCGATCAGCGCGGAGCCCCTGGCGAAACGCCGGTCGTCACTCGGCCTTGATGCCACCTTCCTTGATGACGCGGGCGTTGCTCGCGTACTCGTCCTGCACCTGCTTGACGAAGGCATCGCCGGCGGCGGTGCCCGGCTGCAGATAGGACTTGGCCAGCAGGTCCTTGAAGTCGGCGCTGGCGGTGGCCTTGGCCAGCGCGGCCTGCACCGACTGCACCACGGCCGGCGACAGCTTGGCCGGGCCGAACACGCCGAAGTTCGAGTAGTACTGCAGCTGCGGCAGCTTCAGTTCGGCCATGGTGGGCACGTCCGGCCAGGCGGCCAGGCGTTGCGGCGCCATCACCGCCAGCGGCTTGAGCGCGCCGCTGGCCACGTGCGGCAGAACCACGTCGCTGTTGATCACCAGCAGCTCGACCACGCCGCCCAGGCCGTCGGTCAGCGCCTGGCTGTTGCCGCGATACGGCACGTGCAGCATCTTGGTGCCGGTCTGCGCGGTCAGCGCCGACATGCCGATGTGGGCCACGGTGCCCTGACCCGGCGTGCCGTAGCGCACGCCGTCCGGACGCGACTTGGCGAATTCGATCAGGCCGGCGAAGTCCTTCACCGGCAGCGCCTTGGTGGCGACGATGGCGACCGGAGCGACGGCCACGCTGGCCAGCGGCGTCAGGTCCTTCAGCGGGTCGTAGTTGGTCTTGGCCAGATGCGGGTAGATCGTCAGCGGGCTGGTCGAGGCCAGCAGCAGGGTGGTGCCGTCCGGCTGCGCCCGGGCCACCACGTCGGTGCCCACCGAGGCGCCAGCGCCCGGCTTGTTCTCGACGATGACGGTGATGTTCGATTCCTTGCGCAGCACGTCGCCCAGGCGGCGCCCGATCGCGTCGGCGCTGCCGCCGGCGGTGTAGGGCACGACCAGCGTGACGGGCTTGGTGGGCCAATCCTGGGCCATTGCGCCGCTTGCCATGATTGCCAGGGCCGCCCCCGCGGCCTTGATCAGCAATGTCTTCTTTTTCATATCTTCCTGATGATGTTGCGTAGCACTGCGTTGAAGTAAAGCGTGTGCCGGTCGACGGACCGGGTAGAACAACCTGCGGGTAAGACTAGGGAAAAGCGGGGTAAGACATCGGTCGGGCGGCCCGCGCGCTTCGCGCCGGCCGCCCTGGATTCGGAAACGGGATCAGGCCGCCAGATAGCGCTGCGCCAGCCGCACCCAGTAGCTCGCGCCCGGCGCGATCAGCGCGTCGTTGAAGTCGTAGCTGGCGTTGTGCAGCATGCAGGGGCCCAGGCCGTGGCCGGCATGGCGGTGATCGCCGTCGCCGTTGCCCAGGAATATGTAGCAGCCGGGCTTGGCCTGCAGCAGGAACGCGAAGTCCTCGGACGCCATGGCCGGCTCGATGAGCCGGGCGCGGCCTTCGCCGGCCACTTCGCGCGCCACCTCCAGGCAGAACGCCGTCTCGGCCTCGGTGTTCACCAGCGCCGGGTAGCGGCGCTGGAAATAGACCTCGGCCTCGCAGCCGTGCGCGGCGGCGATGCTGCCGGAGATCTCGTGCATGCGGCGCTCGATCAGGCCGACCACTTCATCGCTGTAGGCGCGCACCGAACCGCCCAGCCAGGCGCTGTCGGGAATCACGTTGATCACGCTGCCGCCGGCCTGCACCTGCGTGATGGACAGCACTGCCGCGTCCAGCGGGCGCTTGCTGCGGGTCAGGATGGTCTGGAACGCCTGGCCGATGGCGAACAGCGCGGGCACGGGGTCGGCGCAGTCCTGCGGCGCGGACGCGTGGCCGCCCTTGCCGCGCACGGTGATCTTGAAGCCGTTGGCCGCCGCCATCATGGGACCGGCGCAGACGCCGAACGTGCCGGCTTCCATGCCCGGCCAGTTGTGCATGCCGAACACGGCCTCGCAGGGGAAGCGCTCGAACAGCCCGTCCTGGATCATGGCGCGGGCGCCGGCGCCGCCTTCCTCGGCCGGCTGGAAGCACAGGTACACCGTGCCGTCGAAGCCGCCGTGCTGCTGCAGGTGGCGGGCCGCGGCCAACAGCATGGCGGTGTGGCCGTCATGGCCGCAGCCGTGCATCTTGCCGTCATGGCGCGAACGGTGTTCGAACTGGTTTTCCTCCTGCATCGGCAGGGCGTCCATGTCGGCGCGCAGCATGATGGCGCGGTCCGACGTGCCCTGGCGCAGCACGCCGACCACGCCGGTCTTGGCGATGCCGGTATGGACCTCGATGCCCCAGCCGCGCAGCGTGTCGGCCACCACCTGGGCGGTGCGGTGCTCTTCGTAGCACAGCTCCGGATGGGCGTGCAGATCGCGCCGCAGCGCCACGATGTCTTCCAGGTTCGATAGTTCGGGCACCGCCAACTCCGTTGCAATGTTTCGAAATAAAACAGGAGCCCGATAATACTCAGACACCGTGACCGGCACACAATCATTTGCCTAGGGAAAACCCCAATCTAATTTACGTTTACGTAAACGTAATATTTGCGGTGCATCATTGCGCGGCGACGACGGTTCGGCGCATGATGCGAGCACGCGACGGATCTGGCGCGGTAGTTGGCGCCTACAAGAACATGTAAGTACCTACTATCACGGAGACATCGATGAATCTTCCCGGACTGAACTTCGACCTGGGCGAAGACCTGGATATGCTGCGCGATGCGGTGCGCACTTTCGCGGCCGCCGAGATCGCCCCGCGCGCCGCCGAAGTCGACCGCAGCGACCAGTTCCCGATGGATCTGTGGCGCAAGTTCGGGGACCTGGGCGTGCTGGGCATGACCGTCGGCGAGGAATACGGCGGCGCCAACATGGGCTACCTGGCCCACATGGTGGCGATGGAGGAAATCTCCCGCGCCAGCGCCTCGATCGGCCTGTCCTACGGCGCGCACTCCAATCTGTGCGTGAACCAGATCAACCGCAACGGCACCGCCGCGCAGAAAGCCAAGTACCTGCCCAAGCTGATTTCCGGCGAGCACGTCGGCGCGCTGGCGATGAGCGAGCCGGGCGCCGGCTCCGACGTGGTCAGCATGAAGCTGCGCGCCGACAAGAAGGGCGACCGCTACGTGCTCAACGGCACCAAGATGTGGATCACCAACGGCCCCGACGCCGACACCCTGGTGGTCTACGCCAAGACCGATCCCGAGGCGCATCAGCGCGGCATCACCGCCTTCCTGGTGGAAAAGGGTTTCAAGGGCTTCTCGGTGGCGCAGAAGCTGGACAAGCTGGGCATGCGCGGCAGCCACACCGGCGAGCTGGTATTCCAGGACTGCGAGATCCCCGAGGAAAACGTGCTGGGCCAGGTCAACGGCGGCGTCAAGGTGCTGATGAGCGGCCTGGACTACGAGCGCGCCGTGCTGTCCGGCGGCCCGGTCGGCATCATGCAGGCCGTGATGGACGTGGTGGTGCCCTATATCCACGACCGCAAGCAGTTCGGCCAGGCCATCGGCGAATTCCAGCTGATCCAGGGCAAGGTCGCCGACCTGTACACCACGCTGCAGGCCAGCCGCGCGTTCTGCTACCAGGTCGGCAAGAACCTGGACCGCCTGGGCGCCGAGCACGTGCGCCAGGTGCGCAAGGACTGCGCCGCGTTGATCCTGTACACGGCCGAGAAAGCCACCTGGATGGCGGGCGAGGGCGTGCAGATCCTGGGCGGCAACGGCTACATCAATGAATACCCGGTGGGCCGCCTGTGGCGCGACGCCAAGCTCTACGAGATCGGCGCCGGCACCAGCGAAATCCGCCGCATGCTGATCGGCCGCGAGCTGTTCGCCGAAACGGCCTGATCCACCGCCCCGCCCGCGTGCCGCCATGATCCGCATGTCCGACGTCCAGCGCATCGAGCAGGCGCCCGTTCCCGGGCCCTCGCCGCGCGACGTCGCCCAGCGCATCCTGGCCGGCTTCGACCGCCACTACGCGCTGTTCCGCTACAGCGCGCAGCGCGCCAAGTCGCTGTATGAATCGGGCGACTGGCACGGCATCCAGCGCCTGTCGCGCGAGCGCATCGAGTACTACGACATGCGCGTGCGCGAATGCACCGCGCAGCTCGAAGGCGCGCTGCGCGGCCGGCCCGGCGGCGCGACGGGCCCGAACGGCGCGGACGCGGCCAACGGCAAATCCACCGCGAACGGCGCCGGCGGCGCGGACGGCAGGTCCGCCGCGCTGGACGATGCGCAGACCGCGTTCTGGCAGCAGGTGAAGCAGGAATTCGTCGGCCTGCTGGCGGACCACCGCCAGCCCGAGTGCGCCGAGACCTTCTTCAACTCGGTGTCGTGCCGCATCCTGCACCGCGACTACTTCCACAACGATTTCCTGTTCGTGCGCCCGGCGGTGGCCACCGACTACCTGGACAGCAGCCTGCCGTCGTACCGGGTCTATTACCCGGTGGCCGACGGCCTGCAGAAAAGCCTGATCCGCATGGTGGCCGACTTCGGGCTGGCGCTGCCGTTCGAGGACCTGCCGCGCGACACGCGCCTGCTGGCCCGCGCCGCCGTCAAGCAACTGCGCGCGCAACTGCCGCGCCACGTCGGCCGGCGCATCGCCAGCGATTGCCAGATCCATGCGCTGGGCTCGCTGTTCTTCCGCAACAAGGGCGCCTACATCGTAGGCCGGCTGATCAACCAGACCACCGTCTACCCCTTCGCCGTGGCGCTCACGCGCAACCCGGCCGGACAGGTGACGCTGGACGCGCTGCTGCTGGGCGCCGACGACCTGAGCACGCTGTTCAGCTTCACGCGCGCCTATTTCCTGGTGGACATGGAAACGCCGGCCGCCGTGGTCAACTTCCTGTCCACGCTGCTGCCGCGCAAGCCCAAGGCCGAGCTGTACACCATGATCGGGCTGCAGAAGCAGGGCAAGACGCTGTTCTACCGCGACTTCCTGCACCATCTGGCGCATTCGCGCGACGCCTTCGACATCGCGCCCGGCATCAAGGGCATGGTGATGTGCGTGTTCACGCTGCCGTCCTATCCCTATGTGTTCAAGCTGATCAAGGACCGCATCGACAAGGACGGCATGGACCACGCCACCGTGCGGCGCAAGTACCAGATGGTGAAACTGCACGACCGCGTCGGCCGCATGGCCGACACCTGGGAATACTCGCAGGTGGCGCTGCCGCGCGCGCGCTTCGCGCCGGCCCTGCTGGACGAGCTGCGCCGCCTGGTGCCCGAGCTGATCGAGGAAACCGCCGACACCGTGGTCATCCGCCACGTCTACATCGAACGCCGCATGACGCCGCTGAACCTGTACCTGCAGCAGGCGCCCGACGCGCTGCTGGAGCCGGCGGTGCGCGAGTACGGCGACGCGATCCGGCAGCTGGCCGCGGCCAATATCTTCCCCGGCGACATGCTGTACAAGAATTTCGGCGTCACGCGCCTGGGCCGCGTCGTGTTCTATGACTACGACGAAATCCAGCGCATGACGGAAATGAATTTCCGCCGCATCCCGCCCGCCCCGAACGAAGAGGCGGAAATGTCGTCGGAACCCTGGTACGCCATCGGCCCGAACGACGTGTTCCCCGAGGAGTTCGGACGATTCCTACTCGGCGACGCAAGGGTGCGCGCCGCCTTCATGCGCCACCACGCCGAACTGCTCGAACCGGAATGGTGGCAGGCCTGCCGCGCGCACGTGGCGCAAGGCAGGATCGAGGAATTTTTCCCTTACGATACAGACAGGCGACTGCGCCCCCGACACGCCGCGGACACCCACGCGGCGGCGGGCGCAGCCTCGCAAACCCCGAGCTGACCAGAACCTCACAGGAGCTAGCCATGTCAGATCCCATCGTTATCGTTTCCGTCGCCCGCACGCCCATGGGCGGCATGCTGGGCAGCCTGTCCGGCCTGGCCGCGCACGAACTCGGCTCGGTCGCCATCAAGGCGGCCGTCGAGCGCGCCGGCATCAAGCCCGAGCAGGTCGACGAAGTCATCATGGGCAACGTGCTGCAGGCCGGCCAGGGCCAGGCGCCCGCCCGCCAGGCCGCGCTGGGCGCGGGCCTGCCGCTGGGCGTGGCCTGCACCACCATCCACAAGGTCTGCGGCTCGGGCCTGAAGGCGGCGATGTTCGGCCACGACCTGCTGGCCTCGGGCAGCGCCACCATCGTGGTGGCCGGCGGCCAGGAAAGCATGAGCAACGCCCCCTACCTGATGCTCAAGGGCCGCCAGGGCTACCGCTACGGCCATAGCACCGTGTACGACCACATGGCGCTGGACGGCCTGGAAGACGCCTACGACAAGGGCAAGGCCATGGGCGTGTTCGCCGAGGACTGCGCGTCCAAGTATTCCTTCACCCGCGAGCAGCAGGACGCCTTCTCGCTGGAATCGCTGCGCCGCGCCCGCGCCGCCTCGGAAGACGGCAGCTTCAAGTGGGAAATCGCCCCCGTCACCGTGGCCGGCCGCAAGGGCGACACCGTGATCGACACCGACGAGGCCCCCACCAAGGCCATGCCGGAAAAGATCCCCACCCTGAAGCCCGCCTTCAAGAAGGACGGCACCGTCACCGCCGCCAACTCCTCGTCGATCTCCGACGGCGCCGCCGCCATGGTGCTGATGCGCGCGTCCACCGCCGAAAAACTCGGCGTCAAGCCGCTGGCCCGCATCGTGGCCCACAGCCAGCACTCGCAGGAACCGAACTGGTTCACCACCGCCCCCGTGGGCGCGCTGAAGAACCTGTTCGCCAAGACCGGCTGGAAGGCCGAGGACGTGGACCTGTACGAGATCAACGAAGCCTTCGCCGTGGTCACCATGGCCGCCATGACCGACTTCAAGCTCCCGCATGACAAGGTCAACGTCCACGGCGGCGCCACCGCCCTGGGCCACCCGATCGGCGCCTCGGGCGCCCGCCTGATGGCCACCCTGGTCGGCGCGCTGCGCAAGACCGGCGGCAAGCGCGGCGTGGCCACGCTGTGCATCGGCGGCGGCGAAGCCGTGGCGATGGCCATCGAGATGGTCTGATCCCGCACCCCGCTCCGCTTTCCGGGACGGGCTTCGCGCCCGCCGCGGAAACGGATGCCGCTGCGCCTGCTGCCGCCACGGCCCGCAGAGGCGCAACGATATCCGCGCAGTCCCTTGCCATACCCCCGCGCGACACAGACAACCATGCCCGGACCACCGGGCGACGAGACAAACCGCTCCCCGAGCGCCTTCAAATCCCAACCAGCAGGACGGGTGGAACCCCATGCCCATCATCGAATCCCGCATCAATACGCGATCGCAGGACTACACCGACAACGCCCGCGCCATGCAGGCGCAGCTGGACGACCTGAACCAGCAGCTGGCGCGGACCGCGCTGGGCGGCAACGAGGCCGCGCGCGCCAAGCACGTGGCGCGCGGCAAGCTGCTGCCGCGCGACCGCGTCGAACAGCTGATCGATCCGGGCAGCCCCTTCCTGGAACTGTCGCCGATGGCGGCGCACGGCATGTATGAAGGCGAGGCGCCGGGCGCCGGCGTCATCACCGGCATCGGCCGCGTGTCGGGCACGGAATGCGTGATCGTGTGCAACGACGCCACGGTCAAGGGCGGCACTTACTACCCGATGACGGTCAAGAAGCACCTGCGCGCGCAGGAGATCGCCGCGCAGAACCGCCTGCCCTGCGTCTACCTGGTCGACTCCGGCGGCGCCAATCTGCCGCGCCAGGACGAGGTCTTCCCCGACCGCGACCACTTCGGCCGCATCTTCTACAACCAGGCCACCCTGTCGGCCCAGGGCATCGCGCAGATCGCGGTGGTGATGGGGTCCTGCACCGCCGGCGGCGCCTACGTGCCCGCCATGAGCGACGAGTCCATCATCGTCAAGAACCAGGGCACCATCTTCCTGGGCGGCCCGCCGCTGGTGAAGGCCGCCACCGGCGAGGAAGTCAGCGCCGAAGACCTGGGCGGCGGCGACGTGCACACGCGCCTGTCCGGCGTGGTCGATCACCTGGCCGCCAACGACATGCACGCGCTGCAGCTGGCGCGCAACGCCGTCGCGCGGCTGAACCTGCAAAAGCCGCAGCCGCTGGCGCTGCGGCCCGTGCGCGAACCGCGCTACGACCCGTCCGAACTGAACGGCATCATCCCGGCCGACACCCGCAAGCCCTATGACGTGCGCGAGGTCATCGCGCGCATCGTCGACGGCTCGGAATTCGACGAGTTCAAGGCCCGCTTCGGCCCCACGCTGGTCACGGGCTTTGCCCACATCCAGGGCATGCCGGTGGGCATCGTGGCCAACAACGGCATCCTCTTCTCGGAGTCGGCGCAGAAGGGCGCGCACTTCATCGAGCTGTGCGCGCAGCGCAAGATCCCGCTGGTGTTCCTGCAGAACATCACCGGCTTCATGGTCGGCCGCAAGTACGAGAACGAAGGCATCGCGCGTCACGGCGCCAAGATGGTGACGGCCGTGGCCACCGCCGCCGTGCCCAAGTTCACCGTGCTGATCGGCGGCTCGTTCGGCGCCGGCAACTACGGCATGTGCGGCCGCGCCTATTCGCCGCGCATGCTGTTCATGTGGCCCAACGCGCGCATCTCGGTCATGGGCGGCGAGCAGGCCGCCAGCGTGCTGGCCACCGTCAAGCGCGACGGCATCGAGGCGCGCGGCGGCAACTGGCCGGCGGCCGAGGAAGACGCGTTCAAGGCGCCCATCCGCGAGCAGTACGAGCGCGAAGGCCATCCGTACTACGCCACCGCGCGCCTGTGGGACGACGGCATCATCGCCCCGGCCGACACGCGCCGCGTGCTGGGCCTGGCGCTGTCGGCCGCGCTCAACGCCCCGATCGAAGACACGCGCTTCGGCGTATTCCGGATGTAGGGCGGCGCAGCCGCCCCTCGCGTAGCCCCAGAACAATCCCGCCTGGATGAACTCCATGTTCGATACTTTGCTGATTGCCAACCGCGGCGAAATCGCCTGCCGCGTGGCCGCCACCGCCCGCCGCCTGGGCATCCGCACCGTCGCGGTGTATTCCGATGCCGACGCCAACGCGCGCCACGTCGCCGCCTGCGACGTGGCCGTGCACATCGGCGGCCCCGAGCCGCGCGCCAGCTACCTGCGCGCCGACGCCATCCTGCAGGCCGCGCGCGACACCGGCGCGCAGGCCATCCACCCCGGCTACGGCTTCCTGTCGGAAAACGAAGCCTTCGCCCAGGCCGCCACCGACGCCGGCATCGCCTTCGTCGGTCCGCCGGCCTCGGCCATCGCCGCCATGGGCAGCAAGTCCGCCGCCAAGTCGCTGATGGAAAAAGCCGGCGTGCCGCTTGTGCCCGGCTACCACGGCGACAATCAGGACCCGCAGTTCCTCAAGACGCAGGCCGACGCCATCGGCTATCCGGTGCTGATCAAGGCCAGCGCCGGCGGCGGCGGCAAGGGCATGCGCGTGGTCGAATCGTCCGGCGCCTTCCTCGACGCGCTGGCTTCCTGCCAGCGCGAGGCCGCCTCCAGCTTCGGCGACGACCGCGTGCTGATCGAACGCTACCTGCAGAAGCCGCGCCACATCGAGATCCAGGTCTTCGCCGACACGCAGGGCAACTGCGTCTACCTGTTCGAGCGCGACTGCTCGGT
The DNA here is from genome assembly GCF_059760925.1 of Achromobacter sp. 1011791174. NCBI lineage: Bacteria > Pseudomonadati > Pseudomonadota > Betaproteobacteria > Burkholderiales > Alcaligenaceae > Achromobacter > Achromobacter sp. 1011791174. The sequence goes on along the minus strand of NZ_JCBANH010000026.1, from coordinate 61,179 downwards.
GCAACGCCGCCACCAGAAGGTCATCGAGGAAGCGCCCGCGCCCGGCATGACCGAAGAACGCCGCCGCGCCATGGGCGAGGCCGCCGTGGCCGCCGCGCGCGCCGTCGGCTACGTGGGCGCCGGCACGGTGGAATTCATCGCCGAGCCCGACGGCCGCTTCTACTTCATGGAAATGAACACGCGCCTGCAGGTCGAGCATCCGGTCACCGAGATGATCACCGGCCACGACCTGGTCGAATGGCAGCTGCGCGTGGCCGCCGGCCAGCCGCTGCCGGCGCGCCAGGAAGACCTGCGCATCGAGGGCCATGCCATCGAGGCCCGCATCTACGCCGAGAACCCCGAAAAGGGCTTCCTGCCGTCCATCGGCACGCTGGCCTACCTGGGCCTGCCCGCGCACACCGCCTTCGCCAACGGCGACATCCGCGTGGACGGCGGCGTGCGCATGGGCGACACCATCACGCCGTTCTACGACCCCATGATCGCCAAGCTGATCGTGCGCGGCGCCGACCGCGACCAGGCCCGCGCCCGCATGCTGCAGGCGCTGGCGCAGACGCAGGCCGTGGGCGTGCAGACCAACGTCGCCTTCCTGTCGCGCCTGATGCGCGACAGCGCCTTCGCCGCCGCCGACCTGGACACCGGCCTGATCGAGCGCCAGCGCGACACCCTGCTGCCCGCGCCGCGACCGGCCGGCGCCGACGCGCTGGCGCTGGCCAGCGCCGCCGTGCTGGCGCGCCAGGGCCTGGCCCAGCCCGGCGCGGCCGCGCAGGCCTCGGCCGATCCCTGGGACGCGCGCGACGGCTGGCGCCTGGGCGGCCAGTACCGCCGCGAGCTGCAATGGGTGGACAACGGCGAAACGCGCCGCGTCGCCATCGCCCGCCACGGCAAGGACTGGACCCTGGATGCCGGCGACGGCCCGCAACCGTTCCTGTGGCGCGCGCAGGCCAACGCCGGCGGCGCCTTTGCCCTGCGCGTCACGCTGGGCGGCCATGAAAGCGCCGGCACCGTGGCGCTGCACGCCGACCGCGCCTACGTCTTCACCGACGCCGGTTCGCACGCGCTGGAGCTGTACGATCCGCTGGCGCACTCGCAGGACACGCAGGGCGAGCACGGCGGCGGCCTGACCGCGCCCATGCCGGGCAAGATCATCTCCATCGCCGTCAAGGCCGGCGACACGGTCGAGAAGGGCCAGCCGCTGCTGGTCATGGAAGCCATGAAGATGGAGCACACCATCTCGGCGCCGGCCGACGGCAAGGTCGCCGAGGTGTTCTACGCCATCGGCGACCAGGTCACGGAAGGCGCGGAGCTGGTGGCGATAGAGTAGTCCAGGCGGCGTGGCGAGCGGGCCATGTGGCCGCCGCGCCGCGCCGCTTGCCCGCGCGCTGGCGGGACTCCGCGACAATAAATGTCAAGGCTGGGGTAACTCCGGAGCGCGACGCGGCATGGCGGTGATACTCTGGTCAGCTGTAGTCCGACACAGGCGATCCGGCCAACACGCCATGCCGAAATCACTGCCTCTTTTCCGAGCCGCCGCCGTCACGGCGGCGCTCCTGGTCCTGCAAGGCTGCGGCCCCGGCGGCGCGCCGTCCTATGTGATCTTCGGCGCCTACTTTCCCCGCTGGCTGCTGGCGGGCCTGATCGGCATCGTCGCGGCCCTGGTCGCGCACCGGCTGTTCGTGGCCAAGGCCTGGAACGGCAAGCTGCCCCTGCAACTGTCCGTGTGCTGCGCCATCGGCATGGTCGTGGCCGTCCTGTTCTGGACGCTGGCGACGAGGTGACCCCATGAAACTCGCCGGCACGCGCAAGACTCCCGCCCTCGGCCGCCTGATCGCGCTGGCCATCATCGCGCTGGGCGTGGCCGCCCTGGCCTACGCCTGGCACCGCAGCGCGAACTACCCCGCCACCGACAGCGCCGGCATCGACGCCGACCTGGTCCACATCGCCACGCCCGTCGGTGGCCGCCTGGTCGGCCTGCCGGTCAAGGAGAACCAGCGCGTCGCCAAGGGCGATGTGCTGCTGGAGATCGACCCCGAACCCTACCGCCTGACCGTGCAGCAGGCCGAGGCCGACCTCGCCATGGCGCGCGCCTCGCTGGAATCGCGCCGCCGCATGCTGATCTCGGAACGCGCCAATTCCGCCATCGCCGACGAACAGCTGCGCCGCGCCGAGGCCAACCACGCATTGGCCGCGCGCACCGTCAAGCGGCTGGCGCCGCTGGCGGCGCAGGGCTACATCCCGACGCAGCAATACGACCAGTCCCAAATCACGCTGCGCGACGCCGAGGTATCGCTGAAACAGGCCCAGCAACAGCAGGCGGCGGCCGCCAGCACCATCGGCGACGAGGCCGAGGCGCAGGCCGCCGTGCAGGCCCGCGAGGCCGCCCTGGCGCGCGCCCGCCACTCGCTGGAACAAACCGTGGTGCGCGCCCCCCACGATGGCTACGTGACCGGGCTGTCGGTGCTGACCGGCGAGACCGTCGCGCCCAGCCAGTCCCTGTTCACGCTGGTGGCGTCGGATGAATGGTTCGCCGTCGCCAACTTCCGCGAAACCGATCTGGCGCAGATCGCCATCGGCGACTGCGCCACGGTCTACTCCATGATCGACCGAGGGCAGGCCATGCGCGGCAAGGTCGTGGGCATCGGCGCCGGCGTGCTCGACGGCGACCGCGTCAACCTGCCGCATTCGCTGCCGCTGGTGCAGCGCTCGGTGAACTGGGTGCGGGTGGCGCAGCGCTTCCCGGTCCGCGTCGAACTCGAGGAACCGCCGGCGCAGCTGGTGCGCATGGGTGCCAGCGCCGTGGTCGAGATCCGCCATGGACCGGCCTGCCGCTAGGCCCGGCTTCCCGCGCCCGGGCGATCTGGCGCGGCTGCTGGCGCCGTTCCCCGGACGCGGCGAGATGACGCTGCGCCTGACCGTCATCTGCGCGCTGACCGCGCTGGTCGCCAGCGCCTACGGCACGCCGGAAGCGGCGCTGTCGGTCTACATCGCCTTCTTCCTGATCCGCCCGGACCGCGTGCTCAGCGCCATCCTGCCCGCCATGATGCTGCTGCTGGTCTCGGTGATCCTGGGCGTGATCCTGCTGGTGACCACCGCCAGCATCGACTATCCCATCCTGCGCGTCTCGGCCATGGCGCTGCTGTCGGCGGGCTTCCTGTTCCTGGCCTCGGCCAGCAAGCTGCGGCCCATCGGCGCCATCCTGGCGATGATTGTCGGCTTCGGGCTGGACCAGATGGGCCGCGTGCCGATCGGCGAGGCCAGCACCCGCATGCTGCTGTATGCGTGGCTGCTGGTGGCCATCCCGGCCGCTGCGGCCATCGTCGCCGGCCTGCTGCTGGCGCCTTCGCCACGACGCCTCACCTGTGATCGGCTGGCGCGCCGGCTGAGGCTCGCTGCCGAACGGCTGAGCGGCAGTGCGGACAGCACCCCCGCCTTCGCCCTGACCTTGCGCGAAGGCAACAAGCAGATCCTGACCTGGCTGAAGCTGTCCGCGCTGGAAGGCAGTTCAAGCCGCGCCGACGTGGCCGCGCTGCGCCAGGCCGCCGTCTCCAGCATCGCCATTCTGGGCGCCGTGGATGTGCTGCGCGGCGAGGCCGGCACCGGCCTGCCCGACGCGCTGGCGCGGTCATTGGCCGGCACGCTGGCGGACATGGCGGCCATGCACGAACAGGGCGGCTATCCCGTCGAGATCGACCTGGCGTTGCCGTCGGTCACGCTGCCCCCGGCCGCGCGCGCCGCCCTCGATGAAATGCACGACGCCATCATGCGCTACGCGGAATCGCCGGATGCGCCCGCTGGAGCAACCGGCGTCTCCGACGCGTCTGCCGCGGGGTCGCCCGCCGCCGGCTCGCCCTCCACGGATGCGTCCACCGCGCCGACCGCGCCCAAGCGCGGCGGCTTCTTCCTGCCCGACGCCGGCACCAATCCCGAACACATCGCCTACGCGCTCAAGACCACCGGCGCGGCGATGTTCTGCTACCTGCTGTACACGCTGCTCGACTGGCCCGGCATCCACACCTGCGTCATCACCTGCTACATCGTGTCGCTGGGCAGCGCCGGCGAGACCGTGCAGAAGCTGCGCCTGCGCCTGGCCGGCTGCGTGATCGGCGCGCTGGCGGGCACGGCCGCCATCGTGTTCATCGTGCCGCACATGGACTCCATCGCCTCGCTGCTGGCGCTGGTGTCCATCGCCGCCGCGCTGTCGGCCTGGATCGCGGTGGGCCCGCCGGCCATCGCCTACGCCGGCTTCCAGATCGCCTTCGCCTTCTTCCTGTGCGTCATCCAGGGCGCCGGCCCGGGCTTCGACCTGACCATCGCCCGCGACCGGACCATTGGCATCCTGCTGGGCAACGTGGTGGTCTACCTGATCTTCACGCGCGTCTGGCCGGTCAGCATCGCCGCCAGCGTCGACCGCGCCATGACGGCCCTGCGCGCGCAATGGCGCGCGGGCGCGGCCGGCGGCGCGGCGCGCCATTGCGCCCTGGCCGCCGAAGCGCTGGCCGCCGGCCGCGACGCGCAGCGACAGCTCTCGCTGACCGCCTATGAACCCGCATGGCTGCGACCGCCGCAAGCCTGGCAGGATGCCCGCCGCGACACACTGGCGGCGCTGTCCGCCACGGCCGCGCCGCTGGTCCTGGCCGCCGGCCGCGCGCCAGGCGATGCCGCGCTGCTGGCGCGGATCGACGGCGCGGGCCTGGCCAGTCCGCCATCGCCCCCCCTGCCGGCCGCGCGGGGCGACGCGGCGCTGCCCGCCTTGCTTCAGCTGATGGACGCCCGGGCCGCGCGCGCCGTCGCCGGCCCGTCCACCGAACCCACCCAGGAAGCCCCGGCCCATGCCCCTGCCTAAGATGCCGAGCCTGTCCGTCCGCCCATCCTGGCCAATCCTGCTGCCGCGCCTGTCCTGGCCGGCCCTGCTGTTGAGCCTGGCCGGCTGCGCCACCTCGTCGCTGGACCTGGCCCCACCGCGCGCCGACCGGCCCTGGACGCCACCCGTCGACGCCAGCGGCTCCATCGTCTCCGGCCCGGCCCGGCCCGACAGCCCCGACGCGCGCTACGTGCTGCCGGCCAACGCCGCCGCCGGCGCGATGCCGCAAGACAACGCCATCGATCCCAGCCACGAATACACCTTGGCCGAACTCATCGACCTGGCGCAATCGTCCAATCCGCGCACCCGCATCGCCTGGAACGCGGCGCGCAACGCCGCGCTGGCCACCGGCATGGTCAAGAGCGTCTACCTGCCGCAGCTGGCCGCCACCGCCATGACGGGCTGGCGCCACAGCAACGGCTCCAGCAACATCGGCCTGGGCGACTCCTCCAGCAACAGCAGCACGCACGGCACCGTGGGCGTGCTCTCGCTGCAATGGCTGCTGTTCGACTTCGGCGGCCGGCAGGCGCGCGTGCAGGCCGCCGAACAGGCGACCATCGCCGGCAACGTCGCCCTGACCGCCGTGCACCAGCAACTGGTCCAGGAAGTCAGCGTCGCCTACCACGGCTATATCGCGGCGCGCGCGCGCACCGTCAACGCGCGGCAGGGCCTGGTCAATGCCGGCACCCTGCTCGATGCCGCCAACGCGCGCTACCGGCAAGGCCAGGGCACCGTGGTCGAGGTGGCGCAGGCGACCCAGAACCGCGAACAGGCCCGGCTGGCCACTGTCACCGCCGACGGAGCCGAACAGGACGCTTATCTGGCGCTGATCACCGCCATGGGCATCTCGCCGCTGGCGCAGCCGCGCATCGCCGCGCTGCCCGATCACACGCTGTCGCCCGCGCTGGCGCAGCCGGTCGAACAGATCATCACCGACGCGCTGGCGCGCCGCCCCGACGTGCTGGCCGCCTACGCGGCCGAGCAGGCCGAACAGGCCAAGGCGCGCGCGGCGGACTCGGACTTCCTGCCCAAGGTCTTCCTGTCCGCGTCGACCTCGCACACCTCGGGGCGCTCGTCCATCACCGCCGTGCCCGCCATCGGCCAGCAGGCCGGCACCGTCAATCTGGACGGCAGCCGTTCCGGGTCCAGCGTCTTCCTGGGCGTGACGCTGCCGCTGTACGACGGCGGCCTGCGCGCGGCGGCGCGGATGCAGGCGCGCAACGACGCGGCCAGCGCCGGCGAACGCCTGACCCGCGCCAAGCAGGACGCCACGCGCCAGATCGTCGCCGCCCGCAATACGCTGCGCTCGGGCATCGCCGCCAACGAGGCCGCCGTCGCGCTGCTGAAAGCCGCGCGCGTCACCTACGACGCCGCGTCCGCCGCCTATCGCAACGGCGTGGGCTCGCTGACCGACGCCACGCTGGCGCAGAGCCAGATGCTGGTCGCGCAGAACGCCTACGCCGACAGCATCGCCAATGCGCGCTCGGCGGCGGCGGTGCTGGCGGTGGCGACGGGCAGGGTGTCGCTGCTGGACGAACGCTAGGACGGCGCGGCCGCTGGTCCGCCCCCTTTAGCTCGCCGTCAGCCCGCCGCGCCTAGAATCGGAAGCTTTCGCCCGCGCCGCGCGACCCGCCATGCCTGCCCCAGACACCTCCGGTCCCAGTCCGTTAGGACGCCCCGCCTTCCTGCATTTCCTCTTCGCGCGCGTGAGCGCGTCGCTGGCCTTCCAGATCGTCTCGGTCGCCGTGGGCTGGCAGATATACGAACTGTCCGGCAGCGCGCTGGACCTGGGCCTGATCGGGCTGGCGCAGTTCCTGCCGATGGCGGCGCTGACGCTGGTGGTGGGCCACGTGGCCGACCGATACGACCGCCGCAAGATCGTGGCCATCTGCATGGCGGTGGAAGTGCTGGCCACGCTGATGCTGGCGGTCGCCGCGCTGCACGGCCTGGGCGGCAAGCCGCTGATCTACGCCACGCTCATCATCATGAGCTCGGCGCGCGCCTTCGAGGCGCCCACGCTGTCCACGCTGATCCCCGCCGTGGTGCCGCGCGAATGGCTGCCGCGCGCCACGGCCCTGTCCTCGTCGGGCGGGCAGATCGCGCAGATCGCCGGGCCGGCGCTGGGCGGCGTGGGCTACGGCCTGGGCGCGGGCTGGATCTACTGCGTGGCCGCCGCGCTGTACCTGACCGCCTTCGCCGCCGTCGCCAGCATGAAGATCGACAGGACGCCGCCGCGCAAGGAGCCGACCACCTGGCACACGCTGTTCGCCGGCATCACCTTCATCTTCCAGCGCCGGCTGCTGCTGGGCACGCTGTCGCTGGACCTGTTCGCCGTGCTGCTGGGCGGCGCCGTCGCGCTGCTGCCCATCTACGCCAAGGACATCCTGCAGGCCGGCCCCTGGGCGCTGGGCGCGCTGCGCGCCGCGCCCGCCTGCGGCGCCATGCTGATGTCGCTGACCCTGGCGCGGCTGAGCCTGGGCAACCAGGTCGGCCGCCTGCTGTTCAGCGCGCTGATGGTGTTCGGACTGGCCACCACGGTGTTCGGGCTGTCCACCTCCATCCCGCTGTCGATCGCCGCGCTGGTCGTGCTGGGCGCGGCCGACGCCGTCAGCGTGGTGCTGCGCTCGTCGCTGGTACAGCTGAACACGCCCGACCACATGCTGGGCCGCGTCAGCGCCGTCAACACGCTGTTCGTCAGCGCGTCCAACCAGCTCGGCGAATTCGAGTCCGGCGTGATGGCCGCGCTGGTCGGCGCGGTGCCGGCCGTGGTGATCGGCGGGCTGGGCACCGTGGCGGTGGCCGGGTTGTGGATGTGGTGGTTCCCGGAGCTGCGCAAACTGCGCACACTGGTTCCGGCATGACGCCGGGGTCGGGCTGGCCTGGTCTCGCCTGATTGACCCCGCCGCGCCCCTACTTCTCCAGCCCCGCCTTCCTCACCTGACAGGCAATCGCCGTCAGCACCCCGATGCGCCGCAGCGGATCGGGCGGCAGCCAGTTCGGTTTCTCCAGGGCTTCCAGGTCATCCAGCATGGCGCTGCGCTGGCCGGCGATGCGCTCGGCCAGCAGGCGGCCGTGGATCGTGCCCTTGATGACGCCCGCGCCATTGCAGCCAACGGCGGCGTAAAGCCCGGGCCGGACCTCGCCGACGAAGGACGCGCCGTTGCCGGTCAGGGCGGTGGAACCGCTCCACACATATTCGAAATCATGCGCGGCCAGTTGCGGATAGCGGCGCTGGAACGACGCGCGCAGCTGTCCGGCCATGCGCTCCAGCGGTTGCTCGGCCTCGTAGGAATAGGCGCTGCGCACCATGAACCTGCCGCCACGGATGCGGCGCAGCGTGGTGCCCAGGCGGTTGGCGGGAATGACGCCCCACTGGTCGCGCTGGCCCAGCAGCGCCTGCTGCGCCGCGTCCAGCACCGGCGTCACGCCCGCGTAGGTGTAGATGGTGACCAGCCGGCTGCGCAGGAAACCCAGCCGCCGCGCGAAGGCATTGTTGGCCAGGATCACGTTGTCGGCGCTGAACTGGCCATTGCGCGTGCGCACGATGTAGGGACCGCCGCCATCCACCGATTCGACCGGATTGTTCTCCATCAGCCAGACGTTGTCCGGCAGCGTGTCGGCCAGTCCGCGAATCAGCGCGGCGGGCTGCACGAAGACGTTGTTCATCGAGTGGTAGCCGAACTGGTAGTAGTCCGTGCCCAGCTGCTCGCGCATCGCGTCGCGGTCCAGCTCGGAGTACGCCACGCCCCAGTCGCGATACTGCGCCAGCGACGCGCGCAGGTTCCGGCTGCCCCCCTCGGTGGCGGCGGCGTGGTACTTGCCGGCCAGGTCCCAGCCGCAATCGAAACCGCCCTGTTGCGACAGCTGCGCCAGCCAGTCCAGCCCGGCCTGGTACATGGCGATCTGCTTGCGCGCGATCTGCAGCGGGCTGTGATGCCCGCTCATGCGCGTGTTGTGGGGCAGGTTGATCAGGAAGCCCGAGTTGCGTCCGGCCGAGCCTTCGCCGGCGCTGCTGGCGTCCAGCACCAGGATGGGTTCCCGCGGCTGCAATTCAGCCAGCCGGCGCGCGGCCGCCAGGCCGGTATAGCCTGCGCCGATGACCACATGCCTGAAGCGCGATTGCGGCGGCGCGGCCACGCGCGGCGCGCGCGCCGGCAGCATGGCGTTCCAGCCCGAGCCGCTTTGGTAGTGAGGAAAAGTCCGCGATTGCCCTGAGGGGTGAGACATGATGATGGGTTCAGTGTTGCGGTTGGAATAGCGTTCGCCGGCGCGCCGCCGCGCGCCTCATTGGTCGGCGCGCGCCTGCAGGCTGCGCATGACTTCGTTCTGCACGATGCCCCAGATCTGCGATTTCAGCTCGATGTAGCGCGGCGACAGCTGCACGTCGGCATTGCGCGGAAAGGGCAGGTCGTTGGGAATATCGCAAGCCACGCGGCCCGGCCGCGCGCTCATGATGACCATGCGGTTGGACAACAGCAGCGCCTCGTCGATGGAGTGCGTGATGAAGATGATGGTCTTGCCGCTGCGCTCGTAGATGCGCGTCAGCTCTTCCTGCAGCACCTGCCGCGTCATCGCGTCCAGCGCCGCGAAGGGCTCGTCCAGCAGGATCACGTCGGGATCGTTGGCCAGCACCCGCGCGATGGACACGCGCTGGCGCATGCCGCCGGACAGCGCCTTGGGATAGGCGTCCTCGAAGCCCTTCAGGCCCACCATCTCGATGAACTGCTGCGCGGTGGCGCGGCGCTCGGCGGCCGGCACGCCCTTGAGCTTCAGGCCGAAGGCCACGTTCTCGGCCACCGTCAGCCAGGGAAACAGCGCGTACTGCTGGAACACCATGCCGCAATGCGGATCCACGTCGCGCACCTCGCGGCCATTGACCACGATGCGGCCGGCGCTTGGCTGCTCGAAGCCGGTGATCAGGTTCAGCAGCGTGGACTTGCCGCAGCCCGAGGCACCCAGCACCACCAGGAACTCGCCGCGCTTGACCTCCAGATCCACGCCTTGCAGCGCATGGAAGGAACCGAAGGACTTGGAGATGCCTTCGAGCGAGATCATCGTGTCGTTCGCCATCGTATCGGCCTTCGTATTCATCGCGACCATGCCAGCACCCTGTTTTCGATGACGCGGAACACCACGTCGGTGATCAGCACCGTGACGCTGATGAGCGCCATGCCCAGCACCACCGTGTCGGTCTGGAAGAACTCCTTGCCGTTCATGATCAGAAAGCCCAGCCCTTCCTTCGCCGCCACCAGCTCGGCGGAGATCACGCAGGTCCAGGACAGCCCCAGGATCACCTTGAAGCCGCTGAAGATCTGCGGCAGGCTGGCCGGCAGGATCACCATGCGCATCACCTGCGGCCCGCTCGCGCCCAGGTTGCGCGCGGCGCGGATCAGCAGCGGATCGATATTGCGCGTGGCCTCGATCACGTACAGCAGCGCGGGCGCGAAGGTGCCCATGAAGACGATGCTGTACTTCTGCGTCTCGGTGATGCCGAACCACAGCAGCGACAGCGGAATCCAGCTCATCGACGGCAGCGGCCGCAAAAAGGACAGGATCGGATCGAAGGCCGCGCGGGCGCGCCGCGACGTGCCCAGGAAAATGCCCAGCGGGATCGCCAGCGCGGTGGCGGCGGCGAAACCCACCATCACGCGACGCGCGGACGCCAGGATGTGGGACATCAGGGAACCCTGTTCCCACATGCCCGCCATGCGGGCGTAGACGGAAGAGGGCGGAGGCAGGAACAGCGGGTCCACCCATTGCAGGCGGCACGCGGCCTCCCAGAACAGCAGCAGCGCGATCACGGACACGCTGCTGATCAGCATCAGATCCGGACGCCGCTGGCGAGTCGGGGCGTTCATCATTCAGTTCATTCCAGGCGTTGAAGGTTCAAGTGCGCGAACAACGCGGCGCCAGGCCGGCGCCGCGCGTCCTACAGATAGGCCGGGTCGATCCACTCGCGCACCGGCGGCGCCTTGTCGATCTGGCCGTAGCGCACCATCATCTCGGCCAGCTTCTGCAGGCCGTCGATGTACTTGCCGCCCGGATCCAGCAAACCACGCTGGTCCGCCGCGCCGTACCAGTCGGCGCCCTTCACCATCGCCAGCTGATCCGCCGGCGCCAACTTGGTCAGCTCCACCAGCGCGGTCACGGCGCTGTCCGGCTGCGCGCGCAGCTGCTCATTGGCGCGGAAATACGCCTTCAAGAAACGCTTCACCGCGTCGGGGTTTTTCTCCAGGAAGGCGCGGCGCGCCACCAGCACGTCCGGTCCCGGCGTCACGCCGTAGTCGCGGTAGAGCGAGAACTGCGTGTCATCCGCCAGCACGCGCGCGCCCGGCATGGCGCTGATGGCGTTGAACTGCGGCGTCCAGGCCGCCGCCGCATCGATCTGGCCGGACTGGAACGCGGCCGGCATTTCCGGCGCGGGCACGTTCAGCACGGTCACGTCCTTGTCCGCCTTCAACCCGGCCTGATCCAGCAGGTTCAGCACCAGCAGATGCGCGCTGGACGCGAAGGTCACGCCGACCTTCTTGCCCTTCAAATCAGCCAAAGTCTTGACGCCATCGCGCACGATCAGCCCTTCCACGCGGCCGAAATTCTCCGGCACGCCGATGATGGCGAAGTGCTTCGACCCGCGCGCCATCACCGCCAGCGCCGCCGGCGCGGCCGTGACCGCCATGTCGATGTTGCCCGACAGCAGGGCGCTGACGCGCGCCGACGTGGTGCCGAACGATTCCCAGCCCACGTCCAGCCCCTCGGCCTTGAAATAGCCGGCCTGGATCGCCAGCCAGGCCGGGTAATGGCCCAGCCAGGCCGAGCCGCCGTAGCGCACGGCCTGCGCGCCCGCGGCCCATACGCGGCCGGCCAGCGGCAGCGACAGCGCCGCCGCCCCCAGCGCCGCGCCCTGGATGAATCTCCGTCTTGTCTCCTGCATGTCCTTCTCCCTTTGCGTTGTTATGGTCTGGCCGCCCCAAGGCTGACGACGGTCCCGCGGGGGCAGCGTGCGCACCTCAGGCGCGCGTCGCGGGGACCGCCTTGATTTACCGATTTCACCCACCGCGATACGCACGCTATCGGGATCGCTCGGAGCCGGCTTTGCCGGTCCGCGACGATGCCCTCTTGAGGGGGCCGCCCAGATGGGCAGCGCGCGGCGCTTCAGGGGTGGGCCCTGCCTTTCAACACAAGCGCATCTGCCGTCCCAGCCACGGCAGCCGCGCGTTGATCTGCGGAAAAATCTCCGTCTCCAGCGCGCTGCGGCTGTACTGCCAGAACGCGTCCGCCATCTCCTCGAACTCGCCCTGCCGCGACACCTGGTGCAGCGTGCGCGCCAGGCCCGGTCCCGGCAGCGGCAGCACCGCCACCTGGTCCAGCCACGAACGCCCCTGCAACAGGCACAGCGGCGTGGTCAGCGCCCAGCCCAGGTTGGCCGCGATCATCGCCATCACCACGTCGCTGGTATCGATTTCCAGGAACGGCGGCGCGGTCACGTTGGCGCGGCGCATATGGCGCTCGATCATGGCGCCGAAATGCGAGCGGCGGCTGAAACGGATGAACGGCGCCGCCTGCGCCAGCTGCCGCAGATCCATGCGCGCGAATTCGTCCGCGCGCGCCGTCGGCGCCACCAGCACGAAGGGCTCATTCAGGATCGCGCGGCGCGCCAGTCCATCCACATCCTCCAGCGCGTCCGTGGTGACGATGATGTCCACCTGCCGGTTCAACAACGCCTGCGCATGGCCGTAGGCCAGCCCCGACCACACCAGCACCTGGCTCGCGCTCTGCGTCAGCCGCTTGACGATGGCCGGCCCGGTCGTGGCCGCGAAGGAATCGATCATGCCGATGCGGATCGCCGGCCGGTTCATCAGGTCGGCCTCGCGCACCTGCGCGATCAGCCGGTCCACGTCATCGACGATCTGCCGCGACTGCCGCTGCAACGTCACGCCCGCCGGCGTCAGCCGGTACGGCCGGCGCGTGCGGTCCAGCACGCGCATGCCCAGCGTGGCCTCGATCTGCGAAATCGTCTGCGACACCGCGGACTGCGTCACGCCCAGCAGCTCGGCCGCCGCCGACAAGCTGTCGGCGCAGGCCACCGCCGCGAAAATACGCAGCATGCGGATGTCGAGTCCGGAATCGTTTTTCAGCGCGCCCATGGTGTCTCCTATGAGAAATGCTAAGAATGCCGACCTGCAGGGTCAAAAATATCGGCTTGTTTAAGCAAATCTAATAGTTGGCATTAGGGCGTGTGAAGTGGGCGGATGGCGGAGTGACCGCGAGCCGGTGGGAAAAGAGGGGGGAATTTGCCGACGCCCGCAGGCTCGCGGGCTGGCCTTGGCCGTTGAACCGCGCGTGTTCGGGCCGGGGAAAATCCGGCGATCAGCGACGGGTCACACTGCCGCCAGCCGCTCGACCGTGTCGGGGAATTTCTCGACCAGGCGGATCAGCAGCGCGGCCTGGGCTTTCGGCTTGGCGCGGGCTTGAGCTCCACCTCGTGCGTGCGCAGCGTGTGCTTGCCCGCGCGCGCGTTCGACATCGCGTCGAAGCCTTCGGCGATTTCCGTGTACAGGTTGCGCTTCTTCATCGTCTGGCCTCCAGTTCGGCATGCAGCAGCGCCTGAGCGCATGCGCTTTGGTCGACGTTGAATATACGTAGGCAGCGTAGGAGCATCAACCCGCGACGCATGGCGCATCGTCTGATAATCGCTGGCCCCTGCCGGATTACGGGACCGGCCAGCGCGCACGAACGCGCGCCCGGACAGTGGCTACAACCGCGCAGCGTGATCCTGGACGAGAGGGCAACGACCTAATCGCACTGATACGTCAGCCGCGCCCGATCAAACCGGCGCGCCGCGATGTCCTCTTCGCGCATCGTCACGTAATAGGCACCCGGCTGCGGAATGCCTGCATTCGGATCCGCGCCAATCTGCAGCACCAATCGCCACTCATGCGCGGACGCCATCAGCTTGCGCGCCTGCTCGGTCTGCCAGACCTCGCTGCTGCCGCAATACAGGCCGTTCGCGACCAGCTGGCAGGTTTCCTGCATGCCGCGCTGTATCGTCTGCGGAAAGCCGCCCAGCTGGTGGTTGTCGCGGTCTGCATTGTCCGGCGTGCCGAACTGTTCCAGCCAGTCTTCGTAAGCGTCGCAGCTTTCCTCGTCGTCCAGATCGAAGGCGTCCCAGGACGCGTCGTCGGTCTGGATCGGCGTGTAGACGGTCTGGGCCGAGGCCGGCGCCGCGCGGAACACGCAGGTCCATTCCTCATCGGAGATCGACGACAGCGCTTGCGGCACCGGCGCGCGCACCAGCGCGGCCGCCGGCGTCGCGTCCCACAACACGCGCCAGCCCACCGAGGCGGCGGGCGAGAAGCTCTCGGCCTGTTCCAGAAAGTCGTAGAACACCAGCAGCCGGCCTTCGTTCGGCAGCGCGGCGTCGAAACCCGCATGCGCCGACAGCTCGGCCAGATTGAGCTGGCCCAGGAAGGACAGCGGGAACGCTGTTTCCACCGCGTCCGCGCGCCGCCGGTATTCCTCGCTGAACAGCTTGCCCTGGGCGGGCGTCATCCACGAACCCTTCTTCTTCGAATCCGCCAGCGTGCGGTCGGCATTATGGCGATGCCCCTGCGCGCGCTGCGCCGCGTCCGGATAGGCAGGCCGCGTCGGCCAGGCCATGCCCGGCGGCAGATCGGGGCTGCCGCCGATCTTGGTCGCGCCCAGGGGAATCGCGTCCTCGTCGGCGGCGGAGGTGGCCAGCACCAGCGCCGGACGCGCCTGCGCGACCAGATGAGCGACGACCGTCCCGGGCAGCTCGGTCTCGGCGAGCGACTGGCGCAGGGCGTCCAGGCTTGCGGGGAATGGGGTAGGCATGTCCAGCGAATCCTTCGGGATGAAGCGCAATGCCGTCGCGGCCTCACGCTGCCGGACCGGGCGCTGCGCGAATCACTCAACCGCCGCGGGCAAACCAGGCCAGGCAAGCAGAAGCGGGCCGCGCACGCTCCATCCCGCGGCGGCTTTCGAGTGCGAAGCCGCCATTCTAAGGCGAGGACACGACGAGACCCGTCACGCCATCCCACAGCAGCTTCGTCGCCGTCACCACCAGCAGCCCATAGCACAGCCGGTACATCTGCGCCTGGTTCAGCCTGTGATGCAGCCGCCATCCCGCCCATGCCCCGACGAAAGCCGCCGGCACGCACAGCGCCACCAGGCTCCAGTAGCCGCGCGACAGCTCGCCCACCGCCAGCCACGGCCCCGCCTTCAGCAGATTGCCGATGGTGAAGAACATGCTGGTGGTGCCGCCGTAGACCTCCTTGGACAGCCCCAGCGGCAGCAGGTACATGGCCAGCGGCGGCCCGCCGGAATGCGCCACCATCGTGGTGATGCCCGACGCGCCGCCGGCCAGCAGCGCCTTGCCGTTGGAACGCGGCCGCGCGACCACCGTGGCGCCGCCGCGCCACCACAACCAGGCGAACAGCAGGGTCGTCAGCGCCATCAGGATTTCCACGGCATGACGATTCACGTGCCGCAACACGAAATATCCCGCGAACACACCCGCCAACAGCCCTGGCAGCAGCCAGAGCAGGTCCGGCCGCGACCAGGTGCGTGGCCGCCAGTAGCGCAGGGCGAATACGTCCATGGCCACGAACAGCGGCGCCAGCAGGCTGCCCGCGGCAATCGGATCCATCACCAGCGCCAGCAGCGGAATGCCGATGATCGCGAAGCCACCCCCGAACGCCCCCTTCATGAAACCGATCACGCCCACGGCGAGTAGAGCGACTGCGACGACCTGGACATCGAGACTCATGGTGTATGGCGACGAAAATGGACAAGTGGAAACGCGACGACGTGCAACGTTGCTGCGTTGTCGATGCGGCTTTGCGGCATCCTGGCGCCGTGGGCTGTGGCGCGGCAGCGTTGTGCGGCGCTATCCTAGA
Organism: Achromobacter sp. 1011791174; assembly: GCF_059760925.1. Taxonomy (NCBI): domain Bacteria; kingdom Pseudomonadati; phylum Pseudomonadota; class Betaproteobacteria; order Burkholderiales; family Alcaligenaceae; genus Achromobacter; species Achromobacter sp. 1011791174. Next base: position 45,405 of record NZ_JCBANH010000026.1, on the reverse strand, counting down.
CCGGATAATCAGCGCATCCAAATAATCGTCCTGGATACGCTTGCCCATGCCCACGTCCCGCTACAAACAACTGGTGGACCAGCTGGCGTCCGACATCCGCGCCGGGCGCCTGCGCCCCGGGACGCGGCTGCCCACGCACCGCGACCTGGCGGCGCGCGAAGGGCTGGCGCTGGCCACCGCCACGCGCGTCTATGCCGAGCTGCAAGCCATGGGGCTGGTCAGCGGCGAATCGGGCCGGGGCACCTTCGTCAAGGAAGCCCTGCCGCGCGGCCACGGCATCGACCTGCGCGCCTGGAACGACGATACCGCCGAACTGGCCTTCAACTCGCCGACGCTGCCCGCCCAGGCCGAGCTATACCGCGCCGCGCTGCGCCGGCTGGCCGAACACGGCGATCCCGAGGCGCTGCTGCGCTACCGCCCGCACGGCGGCAGCGACGCGGAACGGGCCACAGCCGCCACGCACCTGGCCCGCCGCGGCTTCGACGCCGACGCCGACTCGACGCTGCTGGTCAGCGGCGCGCAGCACGGATTGACGCTGGCCGCCATGGCCCTGTTCGAACCCGGCGACGTGATCGCCGTGGACGCCCTGACCTACCCTGGCTTCAAGCTCGCCGCCGAATGCGCTCGACTGGAGCTGGCGGCCGTTCCGGCAGCGGCTCCCGCCGCGGACGCCGCGGCCAACGACGGCGGCGGCATGGACCTGGACGCGCTGGCCGAGCTATGTCGCCGGCGGCGCGTGCGCGGGGTCTACACCATGCCCACGCTGCACAACCCGCTGGGCTGGGTTGCCGGCCCGGCCTGGCGCGCGGCGCTGGCCGCCATCGTCCGCCAACACGGGCTGACACTGATCGAAGACGGCGCCTACGCCTTCCTGGCCGACGAGGCCCCGCCCGCGCTGGCGGCGCTGGCCCCCGAAGCCACCGTCCACGTGACCAGCCTGTCCAAGAGCGTGGCCACCGGCCTGCGCGTCGGCACGCTGCACGCCCCGCGCGCATGGATCCCCCGGCTGGAACGCGCCATCCGCGCCACCACCTGGAACACGCCCGCCACCATGACCGCCATCGTCTGCGGCTGGATCGAAGACGGCACCGTCTCCCGCCTGGAAGCCGAGAAACGCCGTGACGCCCGCCAGCGCCAACAGATCGCCGCCGAGATCCTGGGCCACCTGCGCCCCGTCAGCCATCCGGCCTCGTACTTCACCTGGTTGCCGCTGGCGCAGGAAGTGCGCGCCGACACAATCGCCATGGCCCTGATGCGCGAACGCATCTCCGTCTCCACCGCCCATCCCTTCGCCGCCACGCCGCACGTGCCGCACGCGATCCGGCTGGCGCTGGGATCGGTCGGCCTGGACGCGCTACGGCGAGCGCTGGAGGCGGTGACGCGGGTGGTCGCAGACCAGACCGACCGCTAGCGCCAGGACGCCGGCGCGCCAACGCGCTATAACTGGCCGCTGTCCCCATTGCAGACGGACACAATTGGCAAATGGTTGTCCGACGCGAAGCGCGACGGCTCATTAAGATGGCGTCGCATATCGCGGCATGCCGCCGGCGCAACCGGCACCGGCGTCATGAACCCGCCCGCCGCATGCCTCTCAACGCAGGCCCAAGAGCAGATCCTCCATCCATGAAAACGTTAAGGAAAGCCCGCCTCACCCCCCGCGCCGCGCTGCTGCGCACCACAATGGCGGGCCTGGCCGCGTCGGCCCTGGCCGCCGCCTTCAGCCCGGCCGCCCACGCCCTGGAACCCGTCAGCAACGCGGCGCGGCAGGACGTCGCCCAGGCCGCCGCCGTCGCGCCGCCCGACGTGCGCACCGTGATGCAATCGATCTACCAGGTCGACGGCCAGGGCAAGGATTCGTATGAAGTCGCCAATGGCAGCGTCGCCACCTACTGGTACGGCCATTCCTTCGACCTGAACGGCACGCGCTACTTCACCGGCTTCACCTGGGACACCCGCGAGCGCTACGGCAAGCCCGGCGAGGACGATGCCGGCCCCGACACCCAGGTCAATCTGGCCGAAGCCACCTACACGCTGACCGGCTCCACGCCCGACAAGCCCTGGCAGTTCCGCGGCATGACCAACACCATCGGCAACTTCGGCGCCTACGAAAAGCCCGAGTTCGTCGACCCCAAGCGCAAGTCCGTCGAATACCGCACGCCGGCCGGCAAGCTGGTGCTGGCCGTGCCCACCGACGGCTTCGACAACGGCACCAGCTTCACCGGCTACGCGCTGTTCGTCTTCAACCCCGGACCGCGTGACGAGCTCAAGGACAAGGTCTGGACCTACGTGGGCAGCGTCAACACCGGCAGCGACAACAGCGCCGCCTGCGCCGACGGCGACGTCATGCCCTGCGTCAGCAGCCAGGGCGAACTGAGCTTCGCCGCGCACGGCGGCAGCGACATGCCCCGCATCAGCGTCAAGGTCAGCGGCACCACCATCACCGGGCCGGGCAAGACCCGCCAGCTCGGCCCGGCCGACACCGTCACCTACCACTACGACGCGGCCGGCAAGAAGTACGCCAGCCAGTAAGCGGCATCGCCGGCGCGGCCGTTCAGTACCGCGCCGCCCGACACGCAAGACGGGATGGGCATCACCCGCGATGCCCATCCCGTCATTGCATCCACCCCGTCAAAACGCCGTGCTACAGTCGGCCGTCCTTCCTGTCGCGGAGCGGAGCATGAGCCCCCAGACCCCGGTTTTCGATCCATCACGTACCGCCTTGCTGGTCATGCATTACCAGACCGACATCATGGAACTGTTCCCGTCGGTCGCCCCCGCCTTGCTCTCCAATACCCGACAGCTGTGCGACGCCGCGCGGCACGCGGGCGTGGCGGTCTACTTCGCCAAGATCCATTTCAGCCCCGGCTACCCGGAAGTCAGCCCCTTGAACAAGAACGGGCAGGGCATCAAGCAGCTGGGCCTGTTCGTGCACGACCGCATCTCGCCCGAGCTGGGGCAGCGCGACGACGAACCGCTGATCATCGCCCACCGCGCCAGCGTGTTCTACGGCACCGATCTGCAAGTGCGGCTGTCGGCGCAAGGCATCGACACGCTGATCCTGGTCGGCGTCGCGTCCACCGGCGTCATGCTGTCCACCATCGCGCACGCCAGCGACGCGGACTACCGGCTGTATAGCGTCAAGGACTGCTGCTACGACCCGGACGCGGTGGTACATGAACACCTGTTCGCCACCGCCTTCGAATCGCGCACCACGGTGCTGTCGCTGGCGGACGCCCTGGCGCTGCTGCGCTGACCGCCCCTGGCCCGCGCGCACCGCAAGCCCGCCGGAGACACGCATGGAGACCATCGAAGGCCAGACCTTCCTGATGAGCTACGACAAGGGCGGTTCGCACTTTCACGACCTGCACCTGCGCGATTGCACCTTCGACAACGGCGCGCTGTCGATGGTGAAGCATCCCAAGCGCATGTCACGCGTGCGCAACCTGCGCCTGAGCCAGTGCAGCGCCATCAACTCGATGATCAAGCCTTGCGTCTTCGAGGACGTGCTGGTCGAAGACCTGTCCACCAACCCCATCCTGCTGGTGTGGGCCTCGTTCTTTCGCCGGGTCACGCTGCGCGGCAAGATCGGCAAGATCAATCTCAACCTCGTGCCTGAGGCCTTTTGCACGGACGCCGCCATCCTCGATCAATTCGCGCAGGCGCGCGCCGCGTTCTATGCCGAGACCGACTGGGCGCTGGACATCAGCGAGGCCAAGCTGCTGGGGCTGCGTTGCGAGGGCGTGCCGCTGCATCTGATCCGGCGCGATCCGCAGACGCAGGTCATTCTGGACAAGCAGGGCCGGTATCGCGGGCAGCAGGTGCTGGACCAGGGCTTCGCGCAGGCGTTTCCCGTGACGGACAGCGTGCTGCGCGGTTTCGATGAATCGGACACGCAGTCCATGCTGCTGACCGCCTCGCTGGGCGCGCCGAAAGCGCGGCGCGACCAAGAGCAGGGCGCGATTGCCGAGCTGCGCAAACTGGGGTTCGTGGAAGACTGAACGTCGCGCGCCGGCTTCGAGTCCTGCACGTGACATGACACAGGATGACGAACGACAGCTGCAATATTGGCAAGCGCCGCACAGAGTAGACTGACCCCCTGTCCCCCGATCGAGTCCCTTTCCATGCTAGTCAAAGCCATACATGCCGGCCTGGCTCAAATCATCCTGCTGGGCGACGCCCTGACCCGGCCGCGCCCGCAACAGCGCTCGGCGCAAGGCCAGGCCAAGGTCAACGCCGAAGCGGCCCAGCTGTCGCTGTATCAATTCCACGCCTGCCCGTTCTGCGTCAAGACGCGGCGCGCCATGCGCAGGCTGAACGTGCCCATCACGCTGCACGACGCCAAGCGCGATCCCGAAGCGCGCGCGCGGCTGCTGGCAGGCGGCGGCAAGGTGAAGGTGCCGTGTCTGCGCATCGACGACGCGCAAGGCACGCGCTGGATGTACGAGTCCAATGACATCATCGCCTACCTCGAACAACGCTTCGCGGGCGTGGCCTGACAGGAGTTCATGGGGCATGATGCGCCGGACTTGTCTTTACCTCGTCAACTTGGGCGCCGCAATCGCACTGGCCGGCTGCGACGACTCGTCGCTGGACCCCGCGCCGCCGGGATCGAAACTCAACGCCGAGACCATCGCCACGCGCGACACGCCGCCTGAGTTGCAGTTCAAGGGCACGCTGGCGGGGCAGCCCGTGCATCTGCTGATGCATAAATGCAAGGTGTACAAGGTCGAACCGGGCGCGGGCGAGAACGTGAAGTGGACGCTGGTGCTGGAAGGCGACTCGTCTCTGCTGCCGACCGTCTGCGTTCAGCAATCGCTGACCGAGAGCAAGGGCGTGGTGACCGCGTTTATTGGAAGGCAGGCGTTTGGAGCGGGAGGGTGTTGCACGGGGATACCGGAGTATCGGTCCAGGGATGGGGTGAATTGGAAGCCGCGTTGAGTGTGGGCTTTGTGTTCACGCGAACCCCAGAGGCAGGCCGGCTCCTGCCACTCGGTTATTGAATCGATATCGGCGCGCTGTACGTTGTACCGGCTTCCTGGCCTCCATCAACGACGGCTGTCCGTGCGGACCTACGCCAGCCAGCGTTTTCCGTCTTTGTGATTAGCAATAAGGCAACAACATGCAGGTCATCGTGCGAGATTTTGTAGAAGCCGACCGGGACGCTCTGCGCCAGTTATTTGTCGTGTCCCGCGATGCCACTTTCTCGTGGGCTACCGTTGGCACCCACAAGCTTGAAGACTTTGATGTGAGCACTGCAGGTGAGCGGATTCTGGTGGCAGAGCACTCATACCGTCCCATCGGCTTTGCGTCTGTATGGCAGGAAGACAGCTTCTTGCACAACCTATTTGTTCATCCACGGTTTCAGGGGCTCGGGGTAGGAAAGATGCTGTTGGCAGGCTGCGACAGGTACTTTTCCAGCGCGCCGACACTGAAATGCCTCAAGGCCAATGCGCGCGCCAAGCGGTTCTATCAGTCTCAGGGGTGGCGAGTACGTAGTGAAGCCGACGGTCCTGAAGGCCCGTATTTCCTTATGGAGGCTGACCCGCGCCAGCAGGTCTAGCTCCAGTCTTCGACTCCGAGTTTTCACCTGGTGCCGCGCGGTTTTCTCAGGGCGCATCCGCTTGGGCGAATCGGCTAACGCAGCGCTGCAACATCGACGGTGCTTGCCTTGCATGCCCGCACCAGCTCTGGGTCATGGCTGGCAAACAACACGACGCGATCCTCGCCCCACGCCATGAATAGCTCGGCCAACACCGCGCGACCCCGAGCATCGAAACCATTGCTAGGTCCATCCGCAATCACCACCGCCGGATCCCCCAGCGCCGCCGCCGTCACAAACACCTTCCGCCGAGTCCCCGTCGACATCTGCTCGAAGCGCTTATCCAGATGCGGCTCCAGCCCCAGGTCATAGGCCAGTTCCAACGTGGCTTCATCCAGCGCCACGTTCCTCTCCGCCGCCACCTTCTCCAGCAAGCCGCGCCCCGTCATCTCGGGAAACAGCAAGCAGTTGTCCGGCACATAAGCCAGACGCGCCTTGGCCTGCGCCGGCGCGTGAAGCATCGAGTGGCCGTCGATCCACACATCCCCGCTATCCGGCGCGATCACGCCCGCGATGATGTTCAGCAGGCTGGATTTGCCGGTGCTGTCTTCTTCGCATAGCGCCACGCACCCGGGCGTGAAGGTATGGGTCAGGCCCTGGAAGACGAGGTAGTCGCCGTAGCGTTTGCTGAGATTGTCGATTCGTAGCATGGCGGAAAGTGTACGCAGGAACGCGCGTAGCGGCCAGTTTCCCCGGCGTGGGGACAACCGCCTGACGCCGTGTGATTCAGACCCGAGCCGGCGCGGCGCCTTCGCTATCCGCGACCAACGGACGGAAGGACATAGGGCTGCTCTTCAGGAACCAGCAATCCGCTGAAATCCTGCGCGGCATATTCTCGCTGTTGTGCCACGAAGTCGGTGATGTCCTCGATCGACAGCACCTCGTCCCGCGCATAGCGTTTCAGCATCTCGCCGCGCAATCCCAACTGGATGGCGCGACGCTCGATGACGGCGCCGGTCGGATCATGGTCGGGGTCCCACTGGAGCCGGACTTCGGACTGCTCCACGCGATCGCGCCATTCCTGCTGGGTCGCGTAACCCGAGGCGGCAAAGCTGGAGGCGACGGCGGCGCGCAGCAGTTCATCGAAGAAGGTTCTGGGCAATCGGACAGCGAGGATGCGCTCCTGTCCTTCTTTCGTCGCCCATCCCGAGCGGAACATCATCCACAGGAAATTGGGCTTGATCCAGCTCATACGCGAGAAGCTGAATTCACCGCCAAACTGCTGATGCTTCACGGCATGCGCAGCGATCGCGGGACGATAGGCCTGGTACACATAGATGGAGGTGGCGTCGTACTGCGCCATGATGTGCTGGCCCGATGCGGGCCATTGATGGATTTGCTCCAGATACAGTTTTGTTTTCATTTTTTTTAGTTGATGAGCAAGGTGGATAAAGGACCGATCCCGGGCCTTGGAGGCTAGCGCGGCAGCAGTTCCTCGCGAGTCAGGTATTTGCCGTATTCGTTGACCCCAAGTAGCGTGAAGCCGAAGCCCTCGACCAGGGCCATCAAGGGACCCACGCCGCCGTAGGGGTAGCCGTGCGGATCGATCTGCAATTCGGCGATGGAATCGTCTAGGCGTGCCAGGCCCAGCACGGTGTAGTCACCCGAATGGATGCTGTCCACCAGGCTGTAGAAATCCCATTTCGCGGAGAGCTGTTCTGCGGGTTCTGGAATCCACTTGGGGCAGGACTCGCGCTGATGCTTCAGGTCGGCCAGGGTCAGTTCGTCCGGCCAGTCGAAGTTGTTTCCAAGCTCAACGGGAATGGCGGAAAACCAGTCGGACAGGTCGCGGTGAATCTGCGCTTCCTTGTCGTGCTTAAGCGTTTTGTACAGGAGGCGCAAGGCTTCCAGATGCGCGGCATCGCCGTATTCGAAGCGGACGCCGAACTGTTCCATTGTGGATAGGTCTGACGGCAGGGTGGCAGGAGTAGCGGTCCTGACCGCAGTCAAACTCGATTTATTTTTTCTTATCATTGTGGTCGCATTTAACGCTGCCACCACGCTCCCGGTCAACCGCCATGGCTGAATCGCGTGGCGCTGTCGCGACAGTCAAAAGTGCATCGCAACGGGCCTGGGCTGTGCGATCGCGCACGGCTGGGGGACATTGATACCGCGCACGTCTCCGGAAGGTTGGACCTCCAATCAGCTCAAAATCAGACCGTTTCGATTCATTCAAGATCAAGACTGGTCTATTTGATGAGCTGATTGCTGCTAGATTGCGCAAGTTCGACCTGCCCTGAGTACGCCATGACCATCCGCGAAGACAGACTCCAGATACTTCGGCAACCGCTGCTCTCGCGCGCACCGGTGGGCTATCAGCGCCGCTTCGTGGACGATTACGTTCCGAACCAGAGTTCCCTGTTGCCACCCGCTCTGGCTCAGGCCTTGGCCGACGAAGGCGGCATGCCGGGCCAGCATCCTGCCGGCACTTACGCGCGCCGTGTCCTGAAGCCGCTGTTGCTTGACCTATCCTGGTCATCCTCACGGTTGGAAGGCAACCGGTATTCGCTGTTGGCCACGCAAGAGCTCTTCAAGCGCGGCACGGCAGACAATGACCTGGACGCGATCATGCTGCTCAATCACAAGGCCGCCATCGAGTTCATGGTCGATGCCGTGCCCCTGCACGGCCTGACGTCTGCTGTCATTGGCAATCTGCACACGCTCCTGATGGAGCATCTGTTGGCTCACACCGACGGTCTGGGTCATGTCCGCCGTACCGTGGTCAACATCCGCGACACGACCTACATCCCTATCCAGGCGCCTGCGCTGCTGCAGGAAATGCTCGATCACATCGTGGAAAAAGCGCGGCTGATCAAGAATCCCGTGGAAGCGGCGTTCTTTCTCTGGGTGAACCTTGCTTACCTGCAACCCTTCGAGGACGGCAACAAGCGCACCAGCCGCTTGTCGGCCAACATTCCGCTGATGCTCTACAACTGCGCGCCGCTGTCCTTCCTGGACGTGGAGGCGCAGGACTACGCCTACGCCATGATGGGCGTCTACGAGCGTGGCGATGTCGCGCTCGCGGTGGATCTGTTCACCTGGTCTTATCGGCGCTCAATTCGTAAATACACCGTTCAGCTCGATGCGGCGGGCGTGCCGGATCCCGTGCGGCTGCGGTTTCGAGAGAAGCTGAATCAAGCGATCAGCCGGGTGGTGCGTGCACGGCAGACCGCCGACGCGGCGGTGGCGGCGCTGGCCTGGCCTGAAGACGATGCGCGCGTGTTTCGTCCGATGTTGGCAGAAGAGTTGCGGGTGCTGGATCTGTACAACTGCGCGCGGTATCGATTGGCGATGGAGCAGGTGCAGGAATGGATCGAGGCGGGGCGACCGCAGTAACGTTCACTTTCGTCATATCGCGCAGCCGGCAAGGGCCAGCCTTGTTGTTGGCTACCTTCCTGGCCATGCCATAGCAGTTAACGACAAAGCGCCGGACAGTGCATGGAAAGTTGCCGCTTTTCTTGCCGGTTTCTCTCACCCATTCATTCGGTTCGCGTCCGACACGTAGCCGCGTTCAAGAACAGAATCCAGTCACCTAAAAACAAAGGCCGCGAATTCATCGCGGCCTTTGCCCGTACTACTCAAAAATCAACGCAGCAGCGCCTTACTTACGCACCTGCGCAATCAACCCATCCAGCTGCGCCAGCATCGTATCAATCTCCTCAGCCGTCACATTCAACGCCGGCATGAACCGCAGCAGATTCCCGCGCGGCGCATTCAGCAGCAAGCCATTCGGCGACAACTTGCGCGCGGCCTCGACAATAGCCGGACCATCATCGCGATCCATCACCAGCGCGCGCAGCAGACCCATCCCGCGCTCGCCCTGCATGCCGTACTTCGCCGACAACGCCAGCAGGCCTTCCGACAGCTGCTTGGCACGCGCATTGACCGATTCCATGAAGCCCGGCGCGGCCAGCGCATCGAACACCGCGACGCCAACAGCCGCCATCAGCGGGTTGCCGTTATACGTGCCGCCCTGGTCGCCGTGCGAGAACACGCACACTTCCTGGCGCGCCAGCAGGGCGGCCAGCGGCACGCCACCGCCGATGCCCTTGGCCAGCGTCATGATGTCCGGCACCACGTCCGATTGCTGGTAGGCGAACATCGTGCCGGTGCGGCCCATGCCGGTCTGCACTTCGTCGACGATGAAGAGCAGCTTGTGCTCGTCGGCCAGCTTGCGCAGGCCCTGCATGAATTCCTTGGTGGCGGGGATGACGCCGGCCTCGCCCTGCACCGGCTCCAGCATGATGGCGACGGTCTGGTCGTCGATCAACTTGCGCACCGATTCCAGGTCGTTGATCTCGGCCTTGGGGAAGCCTTCGACCTGCGGGGCGAACATCTTGTCCCAGCCCGGCTTGCCCGACGCGGACATGGTCGCCAGCGTGCGGCCATGGAAGCCGTGGTTCATGGTGATGATCTTGTAGGCGCCCTTCTTGTTGACCTGGCCCCACTTGCGCGCCAGCTTGATGGCGCCTTCGTTGGCTTCGCCGCCGCTGTTGGCGAAGAAGACGCGGTCGAAGACCGACGCGCTGGTCAGGCGCGAGGCCAGCTCGATGGACGGCAGGTTGTAGAACGCCGGCGACGGGTTCATCAGCAGCTTGGACTGGTCCAGCAGGGCCTTCTGCATTTCCGGGGCGCTGTGGCCCAGGGTGTTGACGGCCCAGCCCTGGACGAAGTCCAGGTATCGCTTGCCCGCGTGATCCTCCAGCCAGGATCCCTGGCCTCGCACGAACACGAGGTCCGGGCGGGCGGTGATCTCCATGAGGGCGTTGACGTTGAACTGGCTGAATTCCATGGCGGTTCCTGCGGAATGAGGGTACAGGGTTGAAAGACGGGGAAACGCTAAAACGCGAATTTAGCACCGGCGGGGGGATGCTATCGTGACGCACCCCCTGCCGATCCGCCCCAGGCCGCCTCAAAAAGGCCGGCGACGCGGGCGCTCTATTTTATGCAACAGGCGCTACCCCGCGCGCAGACCTTCATCGCTTTTTACTGACCAATCATGAAACGTATTCTTTCCAGCCTCGCGGCTGGCCTGGCGCTGGCGGCCGCCGGCGCCCCGGCGCATGCCGAGTATCCCGACCGTCCCCTGCGCCTGATCGTGCCGTTCCCACCGGGGCAGGCGACCGACATCTTCGCCCGCGCGCTGGCCGAAAAGCTGGGCTCGGCGGTGAAGCAGCCGGTGGTGGTTGAAAACAGGGCCGGAGCCGGCAGCAATATCGGCATGGAGCAGGCAGCGCGCTCGGCGCCCGACGGCTACACGCTCGTGATCGCGGGCAGCGCGGCGGCGGTGAACCAGACGCTGTACAAGACCGTGAACTACAAGCTGGCGGACGATTTCGCGCCGGTGTCGGGCGTGTTCTCGGTGCCGCTGATGTTCCTGGCCACGCCGGCCTCGGGCATCAACTCGCTCAAGCAGCTGGTGGAGCAGGCGCGCGCCAAGCCGGGCGACCTGGCCTATGCCAGCGCGGGCATCGGCGGCACGCAGCACCTGTCGGCCGAGATGTTCAAGGCGGCGGCCCAGATCGACATCCGCCACATCCCGTACAAGGGCAGCGGCCCGGCGCAGGCGGATTTCCTGGGGCACCAGGTGCCTCTGATGGTGGACTCGGTGACCGCCGGCCTGCCGCATGTGCAGAACAAGAAGGCGGTGGCGCTGGCGGTGACGACGGCCAAGCGGCTGCCGCAGCTGCCCGACGTGCCGACGGTGGCCGAGTCCGGCTATCCGGGCTTCGAAGCGATCGGCTGGGCGGCGGTGCTGGCGCCTCGCGGCACGCCGCCGGAGGTGACGAACTATCTGAGCCAGCAGATCGGCCGCGTGCTGGGCACGCCCGAGATGCAGAAGTTCTTCCGCGACCGCGGCGCCGAGCCGATGCCGATGACGCCCGAGGCGACCGGCGGCTTCATCAGCGGCGAAGTGAAGAAGTGGGGCGAGGCGGTGAAGCAGTCGGGCGCGCAGGTCGACTGAACGCTGGCATCGTCTTGCAAACGGGCCGTCGCCGCGTTGCGGGACGGCCCGTTGCCTTATGGCCTCGCCATGCTCAGTGCAGGGCGTTCACATCGGGCCTGCCCGGATCGCCAGGCCGGCGGGGCTGGTCCGGGTTGTGCGGTTGCCGAGGATCTCCCGGTTGCCCCGGCTGGCCAGGCTCGCCGGGCTGCCCCGGTTGGTTAGGCTTGCCGGGCACTTCCGACGGCACGCGGCCCGGTTGATTGTCGTCCTGCCCGGGTTTGCCTGGCTGCTGCTGCTGACCGGGGGCTTGCTTGGCCGGCGCGTCGCCGGGCGGATGAGTCGTGTTCATGGTGGTCTCCTGAAAATTCGCGCAAGGCGATACAGATGAGGGGCACGCATAACGAGCGCAGGACCACGATAGAAGCAGCTCGTAACCGCGCACAGAGCTCGCGGGACGAATTTATCTAGTACTTTCTTCCTACCTCCGGGCCGCGCCGCGCGGCCCGCCTCGCGCATCAGGGAGACAGGATGAAGAAGACCGCCACGGCGTTCACGACGGAACGCCGCCATCTGCTGGAGATCATCGACGGCCTGATCGAGGGCATCATCCTGCTGGACAACAACCGGCATATCGCCTGGGCCAACGACACGGCGCTGGCCATGCACGGCGTGGCGGACCTGGCGGGGCTGGGCGGCACGGCGGCCGGCTATCGCAAGGCGTACACGCTGCGCTACCGCAACAACCGCAAGCTGGACGCGGCGCAATACCCGATGGATCGGGCGCTGGCGGGCGAGGCCTTCAAGGACATGGTGGTGGAAGTGTGCAGCCGGCGCGATCCGGATTTCCGCCGCATGCACCAGGTGCGCAACCTGGTGCTGAACGATGCGCAGGGCGCGGTGGAAGGCATGGTGCTGGTCCTGCTGGACGTGACCGAGCGCTACAGCGCGGAAGAACGATTCGAGCGCACCTTCAACGCCAATCCCGCGCCGGCGGTGATCTGCTCGCTGGCGGACCTGCGCTATGTGAAGGTCAACCAGGGCTTCCTGGAAATGACGGGTTACGCACGCCAGGACGTGCTGGACAAGACCGTGCGCGAACTCGACGTGCTGGGCGACACGCCGCAGCGCGAGGACGCGCTGCAACGGCTGGCCGAAGGCCGCACGATTCCGCAGATGGAATCCAGCATCGCGGTGCAGGGCGGCGGCAGCAAGCTGGTGGTGGTGGCGGGCCAGCCCATCGAGGTGGCCGATCAGCCCTGCATGCTGTTCACCTTCAACGACCTGGAGCCGCGCCGCAAGGCCGAGACGGCGCTGCGCCACAGCGAACAGCGCTTCGCCACGGCGTTCCGGCTGGCGCCGGTGCCGATGACCTTGAGCACGGCGGAAGGCGAGCTGCTGGAGGTCAACGACGCCTTCGTCGCCACCACCGGCTACGACGCCGCGACGCTGTCGCGCGACGAGGACGCGCTGGCGCGGCTGTGGACCGATCCGCGCGCCTACGACCGCGCCATGGCCTCGCTGGAGCAGGGCGCAAGCGTGCGCAGCCTGGAAATGGCGCTGCGCACGCGCGAGGGCGCGCTGCTGGACTGCCTGCTGTCGGCCGCGCCGGTGAAGATCCAGGACCTGCCCTGCGTGCTGGGCGCGATCCAGGACATCACCGAGCGCAAGCGCAACGAACTGGAGCTGATGGAGGCCATCGAGACGGTGATGCAGGACACCTCCTGGTTCAGCCGCACCGTGATCGAGAAGCTGGCGCAGATCCGCGCGCCCGGCGCGCCGCAGTCGCAGGGCGAGCTGGCCGACCTGACGCGGCGCGAGCGCGAGATCCTGGGCCTGATCTGCGACGGCCACACCGACGCCGAGATCGCGGCCACGCTGCACCTGTCGCGCAACACGGTGCGCAATCATGTGGCGGCGCTGTACGGCAAGCTGGACGTGCACCGGCGCAGCGCCGCCATCATCTGGGCGCGCCAGCGCGGCATCGTGGGCTACGAGAAACCGCCGCGCAAGCGCGCGGGGAAGTAGGCGCGGCGCGGGCAGGCTGCTCGGGCGCCATCCATCAAACAAGTAGAAAAGTACCAGTCGATCTGGTGCGTGCGTTTCTTACGCGCGCGCGCCGCCATTCCTATATTGGGTTCGTCCGCGGCCACGGCCTGCAAGCCGCCCGGCGCGCGATTTCCCCGCAACTGGAACCCAAGGAGCAACCCAATGGACAACGACCGCATCAAAGGCGCCGCCAAGGAAGTGAAGGGCGCGATCAAGGAAACGGCCGGCAAGCTGACCGGCAACCGCCAGACGGAAATCGAAGGCAAGGCCGAGAAGGCCGTCGGCAAGGTGCAGCGCAATGTCGGCGAGGCCAAGGACAAGGTCCGCGACGCGCTGGACAAGAAGTAGGAAGGACGCGCGCCAGCCCGTTCTCGTTCTTCGCACTGACAGGAGTTCACCGATCATGAAGCACTACCGAAACGCCGCCCTGGGCCTGGCCCTGGCGCTGGGCGCCGCGCTGGCGCCGGTCCATGCGCAAGGCACCGCCATGTCCCAGGACCAGATCGACGCGCGCTACGACGCCGCCAAGAAGCAATGCGACGCCCGCAGCGGCGACTCGAAGGATCTGTGCCTGAAGCAGGCGCGCGCCGACAAGGACGTGGCCGAGGCGCAGGCCAAGGCCGGCAAGCAGAAGGCCGAGGCAAACCACGACGCGGCCAAGGCACGCCAGGACGCGGACTACGACGTGGCCAAGAAGAAGTGCACAGCCATGTCCGGCGATGCCAAGGACGCCTGCCTGGCCGAAGCCAAGACGCGCTACGGCAAGTAAGGCATCGGCACATGAACGCAACAAGGAGAACCGCAATGGCGCAACGGATCTGGATCGTGCTGGTCATGGCCGTGGCCGGCATGACGGCGGGCTGCAACACGGTCGAAGGTGCCGGCAAAGACATCGAACGTGGCGGGGAGAAGATCCAACAGCAGGCACGCTGATCGCCCCGTAGCACCCTGGCCTTGCCGCCGGCGCGCCTTGTGCGCGCCGGCGCTTTTTTGCGTCCGGACCCCGTGAACACGCGCCAGAAGCGCCGTCCAGCATCCGGCCCCGACGCAGCAGGCGTCAGCGCGAATACCCGCGCGCCGAGATCTCCCAGATATCCTCCACCACGCCGTCCCGGAACACCACCAGCCCGTCATGCAGGTTGAAGGTCGGATCGACGTGCGCCGGCACCAGCCGCAACACCGCGCCCAGCTCCGGCGCGCTAGCGCCCGGCTCGACACGCACCACGCTGTGCTCGTCGTTGATGGCGGTGCAGGTCAGGCCGGGCTCGCCGTAAACGGCGGGCGGGCCGCATTCGGCGGAGGCGGACTTCAGGCCGGCGTCGAGCACGGCGCGATCGGGCGCGGGCGTGCTCATCACGGTGGACAGCAGGAACAGGCTGTGCTGGAACGTCAGCGGTCCGCCCCATTCGTTGGCGCCGTAGTCGCCGTCCATGAAGGCGTAGGAACCGGCCTGCAGCTCGGTGTAGACGCCGCTGGCGGCATCGAACTCGACGCTGCCGGTGCCGCCGCCGGTGATGGTGTCGCAGGCGATGCCGCTTTCGCGCAGCAGCTGGGCATAGGACGCGGCGATGCGCGCGGCGTCGCGACAGATGCGGGCGCGTTCCTCGCGGCCGCGGGCGTGCTGGACCGAGCCGTGATAGGCCTGCAGGCCGGCGAAGTTGACGCCCGGCAGGTCGCGCGCCTGCTGCGCCAGGGCCAGCACGGTGGCCTCGTCGGACGCGCCGCAGCGGCCCTGGCCCACATCAATCTCGACCAGCACGTCGACCTCGACGCCGGCGCCGGCCATGGCCCGCGAGATCTGCGCCAGGTTGGCGGCGTTGTCGACGCAGACGCTGATGCGCGCGGCGCGCGCCAGCTGGGCCAGCAGCGCCAGCTTGGCCGGGCCCACCACCTCGTTGCTGATGTGGATGTCGCGCACGCCGGCGGCGACAAAGGGCAGGGCCTCGCTGACCTTCTGACAGCAGATGCCGCGTGCGCCCAGCGCCAGCTGGCGCAGCGCGACCTGGGGACACTTGTGGGCCTTGGCGTGAGGCCGCAGCGCCACGCCATGGCGGTCGGCCCAGGCCTGCATGGCGCGCAGATTGGCTTCGAAGGCCGCCAGGTCCAGCGCCAGGCTGGGCGTGTCGACGCGCGCCAGCGGATCGCCGGGCTGGGCGGCGGGAGGCAGCGCTATGCCGCGTATGACTTCCTGGGACATCGGGATGGCTCCGTTTTTTCGTTCGAACATTCAACAATCAGGCGGCTGACGACTGCGGGCGATGCGTGGGGAAAAGCGGCAGGGCGGCATGCCGGCGATACAGGAACGGACCAGCGGCTCGTCATAACCAAAGCGCGCCTGTCCATAACCAAACCGCGAGCCTACCCCCAGGTAAACCATAGCCCCGCGGCCATTGGCGGGGCGGGGACAGCATGACAGAATTTCATCACAACAAACGCCCCCGCGCTTGCCTGTTCATCAGGCCTGACAAAAGGGGCTTTTCCGCTTCGGGCCACGGCGCGCGGCGGAAAGATATCAAGGGGAACGGACGGCCCGCGCGACGGAGATGACGCAAGGGCCCTGTGCCGACATGCCGCCCTCGGGCTCCGCCCCAAGGCGCAGCGCGGCATGCAGGCATCGTCCTTGCCGGCGGCGTGGCCACGGCAAGGCATACCGACTCAGAGCACACACAGAACCGGAGAAGCTCGCATGAAACTCAAGAAGTGGATCACCACCCTGACCCTCGCCGCGGCCGCCGTCGGCGTCGCCGGCGCCGCGCAGGCGCAACAGTTCTTCCGTATCGGCACCGGCGGCACCGCCGGCACCTACTACCCGGTGGGCGGCATCATCGCCAACGCCGTGTCGCAGCCGGGCAAGCTGATCGCCACGGCGGTCGCGTCCAACGGCTCGGTGGCCAACATCAACGGCATCCTGGGCGGTTCGTTCGAGGCCGGTTTCACGCAGTCGGACGTGGCGTTCTGGGCCTATAGCGGCACCGGCACCTTCGACGGCAAGCCCAAGGCCCAGGACCTGCGCCTGATCGCCACGCTATACCCGGAGAGCATCCACCTGGTGGCGCGCAAGGGCTCGGGCATCAAGAGCGTGGCCGACCTGAAGGGCAAGCGCGTGTCGATGGACGAGCCCGGCTCGGGCACGCTGGTCGACGTGCGCCTGATCCTGGGCGCCTACGGCATGACCGACAAGGACATCAAGGCCGAATACCTGAAGCCCAACCAGGCCGGCGACAAGCTCAAGGACGGCGGACTGGACGCGTTCTTCTTCGTCGGCGGCGCGCCGGCCGGCGCCATCGCCGAGCTGGCCTCCAGCGGCGCGGGCATCGAGATCGTGTCGCTGGTCGGCCCCGAGATCGACGCGCTGCGCGCCAAGCAGGAGTTCTTCACGCCCGACACCATCGCCGCCAACACCTACCAGAACGTGGGCGAGGTCAAGACCATTTCCGTCAACGCGCAGCTGGTGAGCTCGGCCAAGGTGCCGGAGGCCGTGGTCTATGAAGTGACCAAGGCGCTGTACAGCGACGCCACCCGCAAGACGCTGGACAACGGCCACGCCAAGGGCAAGCTGATCACGCGCGACAACGCGATCAAGGGCGCGGGCATTCCGTTCCATCCGGGCGCCGAGAAGTTCTACAAGGAAATCGGCCTGCTGAAGTAGGCCACCCCCGAGGCGCCTGTGGCGCCTCCCCCTCTAGGGGGCCCGCTGGCGGACCGGCAGAGCCGGATCCGCTGCGGTGCGATCGGGGAGCGCCGGAGGCTTGCGTCGGGTATGCCGCGAGGCTCAATCGATTGGCTGCCCGCATAGGGCCCGGAGCTTGGCGCGCCAATGCAGGATCCGAAGCAGCAAACCAATAGGCAAGCCAGTAGGTACACATCAGCAAGCACACATGCCAGCCACGCGGGCATGTCCGGCGCGGTATGCGTCGCATGGGCAGGGCCGCCGCGAGCGGCCCTGTTTGTGGAATCACCCAGAGAAATACGGCTATGGAAATAGACCACGATAAGACCCAGCAGCTGGCGGAAAAGTACGATTCGGAAATCCGCTTCCGGCCGCTGGACAAGACCGCCACCTGGATCGTCTCCGGGCTGCTGGTGGCGCTATCCCTCTTTCACTACTACACCGCCGGCTTCGGGCTGTTGCGCGAGGCGACGCATCGCGGCGTGCACCTGGCCTTCGTGCTGAGCCTGATCTTCCTGGTGTTCGGCTTCTCGAAGTCGCACTACCAGCGCCAGCCCAGGTCCACCTGGTTCGCCCCCGGCGGCGTGCCGCTGTACGACTGGGCCATGGCGATCGCGCTGGCGCTGTCGGTGCTGTATATCCCCTACATCTTCGAGGACCTGGCGTTCCGCGTGGGCAATCCGCTGCCGGTGGATGTGCTGATGGGCTCGATCCTGCTGGTGGGCCTGCTGGAAGCCACGCGCCGCGCCATGGGCTGGCCGCTGCCCATCATCGCGCTGGTGTTCATGGCCTATGCCATGTTCGGGCCGTACTTCCCAGGCCTGCTCAAGCACGCGGGCAATACCTGGCCGCAGATCGTCAACCACATGTACCTGACCAGCCAGGGCGTGTACGGCGTGGCGGTGGGCGTGGTGGCGACCTACGTGTTCCACTTCGTGCTGTTCGGCGTGCTGGCCACGCGCATCGGCCTGGGCCAGCTGTTCCTGGACGTGGCCTCGACCATCGCCGGCCGCTACGCGGGCGGCCCGGCCAAGGTGTCGGTGTTCGGCTCGGCCATGTTCGGCATGCTGTCGGGCTCGTCGGTGGCCAACGCGGTCACGGTGGGCTCGCTGACCATCCCGGCCATGATCCGCATCGGCTATCCGAGGCACTTCGCCGCCGGCGTCGAGGCCGCCAGCAGCACGGGCGGGCAGATCACGCCGCCCATCATGGGCGCGGCCGCGTTCCTGATGATCGAGTTCCTGGGCATCCCGTACCAGCAGATCGCCATCGCCGGCATCTTCCCGGCCTTCCTGTACTTCTTCGGCATGTTCATGCAGGTCCACTTCGAGGCCAAGCGCGAAGGGCTGCGCGGGCTGACGAACGAGGAAATGCCCAAGCTGCGCGAGTCGTTCAAGAAGCGCTGGCCGACGCTGATCCCGCTGATCCTGCTGATCGGCGTGCTGGCCAGCGGCCGCACGCCGTACCTGGCGGCCTTCGCCGGCATCACGGGCTGCATCATCGTGGGCCTGCTCAATCCGTTCCAGCGCCTGCGCCTGCGCGACCTGTACGAGGCCTTCGAGACCGGCGCCAAGTACGCGCTGGCGGTGGGCGCGGCGGCGGGCACGGTGGGCATCGTGATCGGCGTGGTCACGCTGACGGGCGTGGGCTTCAAGATCTCGTACATCGTGATCTCGGCGGCGCAATCGCTGGCGGGCGGGGCCTCGGCCTTCATCCCGGAAGCGATCGCCAACATGCAGACGCTGACGCTGATCGCGGCGCTGATCATGACCGGCCTGGTCTGCATCCTGATGGGCTGCGGCATTCCCACCACGGCCAACTACCTGATCATGGTGGCGGTGGCCGCGCCCACGCTGGTGCAGCTGGGCGTGCAGCCCATCGCGGCGCACTTCTTCGTGTTCTATTTCGGCATCCTGGCGGACATCACGCCGCCGGTGGCGCTGGCGGCCTATGCGGCGGCGGGCATGGCGGGCAGCGATCCGTTCAAGACCGGCAATACGGCCTTCCGGCTGGGCATCACCAAGCTGATCGTGCCTTTCGTGTTCGTGTTCTCGCCGTCGCTGCTGATCTCGGTGCAGGGCTTCACCTGGTACGACTTCTTCGTGACCCTGGTCGGCTGCATGGTCGGCCTGGTGCTGCTGTCGGCGGCTTTCTCGCGCTACATGCTGGTCGGCATGAAAAGCTGGGAACGCTGGCTGTGCACGGTGGGCGCGCTGCTGACCATCATCCCCGGCCTGATGAGCGGACTGATCGGTCTGGCCATCTGCATCCCGGTGTTCATCCGTCAGCTGGCGGAGCTGAAGCGGGAAAGCGCGCTGCGGCCGGCTTGAACCTGGCCGGTGCTGGGGCCGATACGGCCCCAGCCTTGCCAACGTCGATACGCTTCGTTAACAGTCGCAAGCCATCGGCCTGCGGCCACGCGGCACCGCAGGCCATCAGAGAATAGCCTGCAGCCCCTTGTCCGCGATGACATTGAGCAGCTTGAGCGCGGGGCCGGCAGGGCGGGTTTCGCCCTGCTCCCACTTGCGCACTGTCGAAGCGGTGGTGTGCAAATGCAGCGCGAACACTGGCTGGCTGAACTTCAGGGAGTCGCGCAGGCGCTTGATGTCGGCCGCCTCGAATTCCCGCACCGGCGCTGGACAGATCGCGTCGAACTGACGCATCGTCACCTTGCTGATCGCGCCCGCTTCGTGCAGCGCAGCCAGGTCGCCACGCAGGGATTCAATGATCTTGCTCACAAGGTACCTCCAGTAGCACGCCCAGGCTCAGGGCAGTCGCAAGCGCATCGGCGGACAGCTCCAGGAACACCTTGCCCGCCAATTGCAACGCCTGCGTTTCTTCCCTTGTGATGTTCGCCTTGTCGCGCTTGGGAAACCCGTGCAGGAATATGTGGCGCTTGCCGATCCGGGCCGACAGCAGGGTTCGATAGCCGCCGCGCTTGCCTGCGCCGCAGCGGGCGACCCGCTGCTTGTAGAGGCCACCGCCCAGATTCGCATCGACCAAGCCGCTCTCCATCTCCTGAACCGCCTTGCACAACGCGGCGTCGGCCAATTTCTCGCGTGCCTGCCAGCGCGCAAAACCCTGCGTTTGAAAGTACGCGTCATCACTATCCCCAAACTATACCCGAAACGGGTATAGTTTTCGATACTCATAAATCGGAGTTACTGCTAGTGCGGCAACTGTGAACTTAGCCCAGGAGCATCGCCTTCTGCCTGGCGACAGTGAGCATTTCGTCCCTCCGACACAGGCTCAGCAACAGGCCTATGCCCGTTGTAATAGCACTGCGAAAAAAGGGGCGGGTCAGGAATACCTCCCAACCTGCCCCTTGTCCGACCTGCCGAATCATTCATTCTGAAAGCAAAATGCCCGCAGATATGTGACAGTTCCCGCACGATGACGGCCATACAACAACCGTCCGTCCTCTCGGTTGCCCGAGGAAATATTTCGGCGTACAGTAAAATTCATGTTTGCTGGTCTGCCGATATCCGGGCCGACTGTGCAAACAAGCACTAGAGTGCGCAACATGTTCGATATCCTGGTTTATCTGTTCGAGAACTACTACACGCCGCAAGCCTGTCCCGCGGCCGACGTCCTGGCAAAGCGGCTCGCCGCGGCCGGCTTCGAGCATGAAGACATCGACGACGCCCTCGGCTGGCTGTACGGCCTGGCCGAGACCACCGAACGCTGCGTCGATCTCGCCCAGGTGCCCAACACCGGCACCCGGATCTACACCGACAACGAATACCAGCAGCTCGGCTCCGAATCCATCGGCTTCATTGCCTTCCTGGAATCGGCCGGCGTGCTGCCCGCGCCGCTGCGCGAAATCGTCATCGACCGTGGCCTGGCGTCGCCCGAAACCCCGGTGCCGCTGGACAAGATCAAGATCATCGCCCTCATGGTGCTCTGGAGCCAGGAAGCCGAGATCGACAATCTGGTCCTGGAAGAGCTGCTGGACGACGAGGGCGTGCGGCGCCTTGCCTTTTGCCCTGAGCTGATCTGTCCGTGACCTACGTCGGCCGCTTCGCCCCCAGCCCCAGCGGCCCGCTGCACGCGGGCTCGCTCGTGGCCGCGTTGGCCAGCTGGCTGGACGCGCGCGCCAGCGCCGGACGCTGGCTGCTGCGGATCGAGGACGTGGATACGCCGCGCACCGTGCCGGGCGCCGCCGAATGCATCATGGCGCAGCTGCGGGCGCTGGGCCTGGACTGGGACGGCGAGATCATGTGGCAGTCGCGGCGCGGCGATGCCTACCAGGCGGCCTTTGACGCGCTGGCCGCGCGCGGGCTGATCTACGGCTGCGGCTGCACCCGGCGCGAGATCGCCGACTCGGCGCTGCGCGGCCAGACCGCGCCCGGCGCCGACGGCGAGCGGCCCTATCCCGGCACCTGCCGCCACGGCCTGCCGCCAGGCCGCGAGGCGCGCGCCTGGCGCCTGCGCATGCCGGACGGCGTGGAACGCTTCGAGGACCGCTGGCTGGGGCCGCAGGAACAGGACGTGGCGCGGGCGGTGGGTGACATCGCCCTGCGCCGCGCCGACGGGCTGTGGGCCTATCAATTGGCGGTGGTGGTGGACGACGCCGCCCAAGGCGTCACCGACGTGGTGCGCGGCGCCGACCTGCTCAGCTCCACGGCGCGCCAGCGCATGCTGGGACGGCTGCTGGACCTGCCGCTGCCGCGCTACATGCACGTGCCGCTGATCCTGGACGCCGACAGCGGCCTGAAACTGTCCAAGCAGAACGGCGCGCCGGCCATCGACACCGGCGCTCCCCTGGCCGCGCTACAGGGCGCCTGGCGCGCGCTGGGCTTCGAGACCCTCGACGGCGCGGCCGACCCGGCGGGTTTCCTGGCGCGGGCCACGGCGCAATGGGCGCACCGCTTTCCGCCTCCGGGCGGCTGAGCTTGCGCCCGGGCCGCCTTTATAGTGGCTGCAAGTCCGCCCCCAGCATCCGCACCAGCAGCGCCTCGCCGTTCTCGCCCACGCGCAGTTCGCCAAAGCGCGCGACTTCGTAGCGCTTGGCCTGGCCCTCGGGGAAGAAATACGCATTGGTGACGATGCGCACGCTGTTGTCGCGCACGCGGTAGCGCAGCGGCACCTCGCCATCGGCGCGCGGCTGGGTGCCGGGCTGGATGCGCAGGACCTTGCCCACGCCGCGCTCGTCCTGCGCCAGCACCAGGTAGCCGTCCGGCTCGTAGCTGAGTACCTCGTCCTGGGTCAGGGCCGGGTCGCGCGAGCCGTCCTTGCGCAGCCGCGTGACGTCGCGACTGGCGGCGAAGTTCAGTGCCATGTAGTCGCCTTGCATCAGCGAACGGGGGTCCACCGGCGCCAGCTCCAGGATCACGACGCGGCCGCTGCCCAGCAGCTGCTCGCGCTGCCAGATGCTGCCGTTGGCCACCGCCAGCACCAGGGCCAGCCCGCCCAGCACGCCCACCGTGCGCCAGCGCAGCACGGCCGAGACCGGCGGCAGGATGGCGCGCGGGCCGTCCTCGCGGGTGCGCATCAGGCGCGGCACCAGCCACACCATGACGCGCAGGAAGAACAGCAGCAGGGCGCCGCCGCCCAGCCAGACGGCCTTTTGCAGCAGCGGCACTTCCAGCTGGTAGTAATAGACGCCCAGGTAGACCAGCAGGCTGCCCACGCCGAACACGGTCAGGCTGCGCAGGCCCAGGCCGAAGCCCAGCAGCAGCCAGGCCAGCGCGAAGCCCACGCCGGGGCTGGGCAGCCAGAACAGCGCCAGGATCAGCAGGGCCAGCGGCACGCCCCACAGCAGGCCGGCGGTCAGCACGCGGCGGCGCGGCCACAGCACGGACAGCGCCGCGGCGGCCGGCAGCAGGGCGCCGGCGACCACCAGCACGGCCGAACGCGGGTTGACCGCCCACATGGCCGGCAGCTGCTGAGCGGAAATGCCGCCGGCCAGCCACACCATGCACTGCACCGACAGCAGGAAGGCCCAGGCCAGCGGCGCCAGCGCGCGGGCGCGCGGGCTGGCATCGCGACGGCTCAGACTGAAGGCCACCGCCGCGCCCCAGGCGCCGGTCACGGCGATGGGCAGCCACAGAAAGGCGGCGCGCGCGGAATCGAAGCGCCACAGGGCGTCGAACAGGTTCTCGTCCACCAGCGCGGGCGACAGGCCGCGCCAGATCAGCCCGGCGGCGGCGCCCGCGATCAGCAGGCCGCTGAGGAAGCGCAGGATGAGATCGGTACCCAGCACGTACACCGCCACGGCCAGGGCCAGCACGAACAGGCAGGCGTTGGTGAATGACGTGGAGTCTGATATTCCGAAAATGACCAGCAGCTCGCCGGCGAAGGCCATCGCCGTGCCGCACTGCCGCCAGAACGGACCGGCCTCGCTGCGCAGCACGGCCACGCCGGCCGCGCACAGCACCAGCCCGGCGACCAGCGCGCCTTCCTGCGTGTTGACGATCTGGGACAAGCCGATGAACAGCAGCAGCAGCAGCGTCGCCAGCCAGGCGCTCAGGCCCAGCAGGCATTGCACGTACCAGGGCGCATCGGCGGCGGGCGTCGCGGGCGGAGTGACCTGGGCCACCGGCTCGCCGGCCGGGGCCGGGTCCACGGGATTGCCGGCCGAGGCGCTGGCGGGCTCGGCATCGGCCGCCGGCGCGGCCGTCTTGCCCTCGGCGGCCAGCCCGCGCAGCCAGCGCGCGGCCCAGACCGCCTCGGCCATGAGCAACGCGGCCAGGGGCAGCGCCGCCCAGGCGCCGGGCTCCAGTCGCAGCAGCCATTCCCCCACGACCCGCAGGGAGACGCAGATCACGCCGGCGGCCAGCATGGCCAGGATGACCAGGTCGCGGCGCACCTTCTGATAATAGAAACCCAGGCCCAGCGTGACCGCCAGCCAGGCGATGCTGCCGGTCGTGCTGCCGTAGCTGCGGCCGATGAAGAGGTCGGTGTACATCGTCGACATCACCAGCGCGCCGATGGTCAGCGCGGCCAGCAGGCGCGGACCGACCAGGGTGCTGGCGCGCCAGCGGCGCGCGGCCAGTTCCCAGCCCGCCAGCATCGTCAGGTTCAGCCCGGCCATGATCAGGGCGGGCAGGTACGTCGCGCCCAGGAGTCCCCACCAGCTGAAGACCCGCTCGCCCAGCCACAGGGCCATGGCCACGTTGACGACCAGGGCCCACAGCAGCCAGACCGCCTGGCTGGCCGCGGCCAGCGCCCAGGGCAGCAGCAGCACGGCCCACCAGGCGAACAGTTCCCAGGTATCGGCGCCGGTCTGGTATGTTTGGCCCAGCAACGCGAGCAGGGCGCCCAGCAGGATGCCGGCCAGGGCCAGCAGGGCGCCGGGAATGGCGCCGCGCGCGCCGGCGGCGGTCCGCAGGCGCAATCCGGCCCAGGCGGCGGCCAGCGCGCAGACGGCCAACAGGGTCTGGGCGCCGGCGAATCGCTGGACCTTGCTCATGTCCTGCCAATTGGCCGCGACCCAGCAAATGGCCGCGCTGCCCAGCAGCAAAACGCCCAGCCAGAGGGTGCTTCGCGCCAGGAATTGACGCCAAGCGTGCAGTTCGGATCCCGCTTGCCTTTCAGTGCCGACTTGCATGTCGAGAATCTCCGATCTTATTATCCGCGCTACTAAGGCGGGTCCGCCGCCACTGGATACACATGAATAAAACGCTGATTATTGCCGAGAAGCCCTCGGTGGCCCTTGATATATCACGCGCCTTGGGAGGCTTCGCGCGCGAGGGCGACTATTTTGAAAGCGAACGTTACGTACTGGCTTCCAGCATCGGCCATTTGCTGAGCCTGGTCGCGCCCAACGATCCTGTCAAAGGGAAGTGGAGCTTCACGCACCTGCCCGTCATTCCGCCTGAATTCGAGCTGGGCCCCACGGACAAGAAATCAGCCGAACGCCTGAAACTGCTGGTCCGCCTGGCCAAGCGCAAGGACGTGGACGCCATCATCAACGCCTGTGACGCCGGGCGCGAGGGCGAACTGATCTTCCGCTACATCATTCAGTATGCCGGCGTGAAGAAGCCGATCCAGCGCCTGTGGCTGCAGTCCATGACCCAGGCCGCGATCCGCGACGCCTTCGCCAACCTGCGCGACGACGTCCAGCTCAAGCCGCTGGAAGCGGCCGCGCGCTCGCGCGCCGAGGCCGACTGGCTGGTCGGCATTAACGGCACGCGCGCCATGACCGCCTTCAACAGCAAGGACGGCGGCTTCTTCAAGACCCCGGTCGGCCGGGTGCAGACGCCCACGCTGGCCATCGTGGCCGAGCGCGAGGAACGCATCCGCGCCTTCGTGCCGCGCGACTACTGGGAGGTGCGCGCCCAGTTCGTGGCCGCCGCCGGCCTGTACGAAGGCCGCTGGATCGACCCGGACTTCAAGAAGGACGAGCGCGACCCGGAAAAGCGCGAATCGCGCCTGTGGTCGCAAGCCGCCGCCCAGAGCGTGGTGGCGGCCTGCCGCGAACAGCCCGGCAGCGTGACCGAGGAATCCAAGCCCTCGACCCAGATGTCGCCGGCCCTGTACGACCTGACCTCGCTGCAGCGCGAGGCCAACGGCCGCTTCGGCTTCTCGGCCAAGACCACGCTGGCGCTGGCCCAGACCCTGTACGAACGCCACAAGGCGCTGACCTACCCGCGTACCGACTCGCGCTACCTGCCCGAGGACTACCTGAACACGGTCAAGGAAACCATGCGCGCGCTGGCGCAGGGCGGCTCGAACGCCGTCGGCGGCCTGGCGCGCCATGCCGGCACCGTGGTCGGCGAGGGCTGGGTCAAGCCCAACCGCCGCATCTTCGACAACAAGAAGGTGTCGGACCACTTTGCCATCATCCCCACGCTGCAGATCCCGCATGACCTGAGCGAGGCCGAGGGCAAGCTGTACGACCTGGTGCTCAAGCGCTTCCTGGCGGTGTTCTTCCCCGCCGCCGAATACCGCGTCACCACCCGCATGACCGAGGTGCAGGGCCATCGCTTCCGCACCGACGGCAAGGTGCTGGTCGCCCCCGGCTGGCTGGCCGTCTACGGCAAGGAAGCCCAGGGCGAGGACGCCAACCTGGTGCCGGTGGCCGACGGCGAGACCGTGCGCACCGAGGACGTCGAAGCCGTGGGCCTGACCACCAAGCCGCCCGCGCGCTACAACGAAGGCACGCTGCTGTCGGCCATGGAAGGCGCGGGCAAGCTGGTCGACGACGAAGAGCTGCGCGAAGCCATGTCCGAGCGCGGCCTGGGCACGCCGGCTACGCGCGCGGCCATCATCGAAGGCCTGCTCAACGAAAGCTACCTGCGCCGCGAAGGCCGCGACCTGGTGCCCACCGCCAAGGCGCGCCAGCTGATGACGCTGCTGTCCGGCCTGGACGTGACCGAACTGACCTCGCCCGAACTCACCGGCGAATGGGAGCACAAGCTCAAGCAGATCGAGCAGGGCGGCCTGGGCCGCGAGGCCTTCATGCGCGAGATCGCGCAGATGACGCAGGTCATCGTCAAGCGCGCCAAGGAATACGAGCGCGACACTGTGCCTGGCGACTACGCCACGCTGCGCACGCCCTGCCCGAAGTGCGGCGCCGTGGTCAAGGAAAACTACCGGCGCTTTGCCTGCACCAGCTGCGATTTCTCGATCGGCAAGCACCCGGGCGGACGCACCTTCGAACTGCCGGAAGTCGAGGAACTGCTGGCCAAGCGCGAGATCGGCCCGCTGCAAGGCTTCATCAGCAAGATGGGCCGGCCCTTCGCCGCCATCCTGCGCATCAGCGACGAGTACAAACTGGAATTCGACTTCGGCCAGAACGACGAGGACGACGCCGAAGCCGTGGACTTCTCCGGCCACACGCCGGTCGGCGCCTGCCCCAAGTGCTCGTCGCGCGTCTTCGAGCACGGCATGAGCTACGTCTGCGAGAAGTCCGTGGGTCCGGCCAGGACCTGCGATTTCCGTTCCGGCAAGGTCATCCTGCAGCAGGAAATCTCGCGCGAGCAGATGGAAAAGCTGCTGACCGAGGGCCGCACCGGCCTGCTCGACGGTTTCGTCTCCAGCCGCACCAACCGCAAGTTCAAGGCCTTCCTGGTGCGCCAGCCCGACGGCAAGATCGGCTTCGAGTTCGAGCCGCGCCCCGAAAAGCCGGGCCGCGCGCCGGCCAAGACGGCCAGCAAGACGGCGGCGACCAAGACCGCCACTAAGACGGCCACGAAAACGGCCGCCAAGAAAGCCCCCGCCAAGAAGGCGGCGGTGAAGAAGACCGCGACCAAGACCGCCGCCAAGAAAACGGCCAAGAAGACCGCGGCCTGAGCCGCAACGATCGGCAGCCGTTGAGGAACGCCCGGGAGACCGGGCGTTTTTCATTGGCGGGCCGCTTGCGACAGGCGCATGACAAACGCCCGGAACCCCGCCGTATTGCGGTATTGTTTACCCCGCTGTACCGCACACGACCGAAGAGGACGACATGACCGCAAGCCCCCGCTCCCCCGCCCGCCGCCGCATCCTGACCGCCGCCGGCGCGCTGGCCGGCCTCAGCCTGATCGAGGGCCGCGTGGCGCTGGCCCAGCCCAAGCTGGGGCGCGTGGTCTACGGGCAGGGCAGCATCGACCCCTTCTTCGCGGCCGGCTATGTGGCGCTCAAGCGCGGCTATTTCGGCGAGGCCGGGCTGGAGGTCGAGTACCTGAATTCCCAGAGCGGCCCGCGCACCAATCAGCTGCTGGCCGCCGGCCAGATCGTGTTCGGCGCCACCGCCGCCACCGCCGCGCCCGCGCTGACGCTGGCCGGCAAGCCGGCCACGCTGGTGTTCGGCTTCGACCGCAAGCTGACCTACGCCAACGTGATCGTGCGGCGCGAGGACTACGACAGCGGCAAGATCAAGTCGCTGAAAGACCTGGCCGGCAAGCGCGTGGGCGCGACCCAGCCGCAGTCCAGCACTTGGCTGATGGCGCTGTACCTGATGCAGAAGGCCGGCGTGGCCGACAAGGTGGACATCCGCCCGCTGGGCGACCTGGCCACCATGCTGGGCGCGCTCAAGACCGGCTCGGTCTCGGCCAGCATGGCCACCATGTCGATGATGGAGCAGGCCCGCCAGGAGGGCTGGGGCGTGCCGATCTTCGACGCCACCACCGAGGCCTCGTGGAACGAGTTCATGGGCGGCGACGTGCCCGGCATCGCCGCGCTGACGCTGGCCGACACCATCCAAAAACGCCCCGAAACGGTGCAGGCCTTCGTCGGCGCGCTGGTCAAGGCGCAGGATTTCATCAGCGCCCATGACGCCGCCGCCATCACCGAGGCGATCTACGACGACTATCTCAGCGCCTTCCCCAAGAGCGCCATCGAGAAAACGCTGGGCGTCTACAAGCAGACCGTGTTCCTGTCGGACAACCTCATCACCGAGGACGCCTACCAGCGCATGAGCGCCATCATGGGCGACGGCCGCCAGTTCTCGAACGACGAACTCAAGACCGTGCCGTACTCGCGCTGCGTCGACATGAGCTTCGTGCGCCGCGCCCGGGGCCTGTAATGATCGAGCTGGACCGGGTCGGCAAGGCGTACCCCGCGCGCCGGGGCGTCACGCATGCGGTGGGCGAGGTCAGCCTGACCATCGGCGCGGGCGAGTTCGTGTCCATCGTCGGCCCCTCGGGCTGCGGCAAGAGCACGCTGCTGAACATGATCGCGGGCTTCCTGCCGCCCACCGCCGGCGAAATCCGCGTGGACGGCCAGCGGGTCAACGGCCAGGTGCCGCCCAGACTGGGCTATATCTTCCAGAAGGACACGCTGCTGCCCTGGTTCAGCGTCCGGAAGAACGTGGCCCTGGGACTGAAGTTCCAGGGCGTGGCGCCCGACCGGATCGCCAGCCGCGTGGCCGAGCTGCTGGAGCTGGGCCATCTGGCGGACTTCGCCGACGCCTATCCGCACCAGCTCTCTGGCGGCATGCGGCGGCGCGTGGCGCTGTTGATGAGCCTGGCGGTGGAGCCGCGCATCCTGCTGCTGGACGAGCCCTTCGGCGCGCTGGACACGCACACCAAGACGCACCTGCACCGCGAGCTGATCGAGATCTGGCGCACACTGGGCCAGACCATCGTGATGGTGACGCACGACCTGGACGAGGCCATCACGCTGTCGGACCGCGTCGTGGTGCTGTCCGGACCGCCCAGCCGCGTACTGCTGGACGAGCGCATCGCCATCCCGCATCCGCGCGACGTGTTCACGCTGCGCGAAACGCCGCAGTTCACCGCCCACGTGCAAAGCCTGTGGAGCGTGCTGGGCCAGCAGTTCCGCGCCGCCGCCTGAGACCGGACGCCATGACTTCCGCGACGACTCCCCGCCATGAATCCGCCCCCGCGCCGCAGGACCCGCTGCGTCTGGACCGCCGCGCGGCCATCGCCCGCCGCGTCCACGTCACGCTGTGGCAGGTGCTGATCCTGGCCGTGATCCTGGGCGCCTGGGAGACACTGACGCGCATTCCCTGGTTCACGCAGAACACCCTGTTCGATCCCTTCTTCATCAGCCAGCCCTCGCGCGTGGCCGTGCGCCTGTGGGAATGGCTGCAGCCCGGCCCACGCTCGGTCTGGCCGCATCTGTGGCTGACGCTGCAGGCCACGCTGATCGGGCTGGCGGTGGGCGTGGGCAGCGGCTTCCTGGTGGGCATGACGCTCAGCCGCAGCCGCTTCCTGGCCGATGTGTTCAATCCTTACATCGTGGCCTTCAACTCCATGCCGCGCATCGCCTTCGTGCCGCTCATCACCATGTTCTTCGGGCTCGGGCTGGCGTCCAAGGTGGTCACGTCCTGGTTCGTGGTGTTCTTCCTGGTGTTCTTCAACACCTACAAGGGCGGGCGCAGCGTGGAGCGCGAGCTGGTGGACTTCTGCCGCACACTGGGCGGCTCGCCGCGCCAGATCCTGTGGCGCGTGCGCGTGCCCACCGCCGCAGCCTGGACCTTCGCCGCGCTGCCCAACGCCATCAGCTTCGCGCTGATCGGCGTGGTGCTGGCCGAGTTCGTCGGCTCCACCACCGGCATGGGCTACCTGATGATCACCGCGCTGGCCACGCTCAACGCCACCGACATGTTCGCCGCGGTCACGCTGCTGTCGCTGGTGGGGATCGCGCTGGTGTATTGCGTGACGTGGCTGGAGCGGCGGCTGCTGCACTGGGCCCCGGAATTCCGCGAATGATTGGGCCCACCCCCGAGGCGCTGCGCGCCTCCCCCCTCAAGGGGGCGCCGCTGCGGACCGGCGAAGCCGGATCCGCGCGGCCCCGATCGGGGCGAGCCTGCGATCCAACAAGCACGACGTTTCTTCCCGGTTCCCGTTCCCAGCCATAGGCGAATGACATGAATACCCTGCCTTATCTGCGCAACTTCGAACTCGGCGGCCAGGTCGCGCTGGTGACCGGATCGGCCCGTGGGCTGGGTCTGTGCATCGCGCGGGCGCTGGCCGGCTGTGGCGCGCGCGTGCTCATCAACGGCCGCAATGCCACAGCCGCCGAGGCGGCCGCCGACGCGCTCAGGCGCGACGGGCTGGACGCGCACGCGCTGGCCTTCGACGTGGCCGACGACGCCGCCATGGCGCAGGCTTTCGCCCGCATCGACGCCGAGCATGGCCGGCTGGACATCCTGGTCAACAACGTGGGCGCGCGCAACCGCAAGACGCTGGCCGACACCACGCCCGCCGAGATCCGCGAATTGATCGACACCGACCTGGTGGCCGGCCTGCTGCTGTCCAAGCTCGCGGCCGAGCGCATGGTGCGCCAGGGCGGCGGCCGGCTGATCGCCATCACTTCCGTGGTGGGCGAATTCGCGCGCGCGGGCGACGCCGTCTATCCGGCGGCCAAGCAGGGCCTGACCGGCATGATGCGGGCGCTGGCGGCGGAGTTCGGCGGGCGCGGCATCACCAGCAACGCCATCGCGCCGGGCACCTTCGCCACCGAGACCAATGCCGCGATGATTGCCGACCCCTCGGTCGGCCCGCGCGTCGCGGCGCGCAATCCGACGGGCCGCTGGGGCGAGCCGGAGGAAATCGCCGGCGCCGCCGTGTTCCTAGCCTCGCGCGCCGCGTCCTATGTCAACGGGCACGTGCTGGTGGTGGACGGCGGACTGTCGATCCAGTTCTAAGGGAACGCGCCGCCGCGCCGCGCGCTGCGCGCTTGCTGCCCCCCAAAAGGGGGCCGTCCTTCCTCGGGGCGGGCGGAAGGACGCTCCCGCCCCCGCTTCAGCTCGTCTCGTCCTGGTACCAGACGCCTTCGGCCAGCATCATGCGCTGGTGGCCGTGGCCGGCGGGCATCATGGGGAAGCAGTTTTCCTGCGCGGCCACCGCCACGTCCAGGAAGTAGGGGCCGTCGTGGGCCAGGCACTCGGCCAGCGCGGCGTCCAGCTGGGCCGGATCGTCCACGCGCGCCGCGCCCCAGCCGAAGGCGCGCGCAAGCGCCACGAAGTCGGGCAGCGAGGCGTTGTAGCTGTGGCTGTAGCGGCCGCCGTGGATCAGCTCCTGCCATTGCCGCACCATACCCATGTAGCCGTTGTTGCACAGCACGACCTTGACCGGCGTCTGGTGCTGCATGGCGGTGGACAGTTCCTGGATGTTCATCAGCACGGACGCGTCGCCGCTGACGCAGACCACGGTCTTGTCCGGGTGCGCGATCTGCGCGCCGATGGCGGCGGGCACGCCGTAGCCCATGGTGCCGGCGCCGCCCGAGGTCAGCCAGCGATTGGGCCGGTCGAAGCGCAGGTATTGCGCGGCCCACATCTGGTGCTGGCCCACGTCGGTGGAGACGACGGCGTCGCGGCCGTCCAGCGCGGCGTTCAGGCGCGCCATCAGGTGCTGCGGCAGGATGGACTCGGCCGAGGGCGTGTAGCCCAGGCAGTCCCGGGCGCGCCAGGTAGCGATGCGGTCCCACCAGGGTGCGAGCCGCGCCGGGTCCAGCGGCGCGTCACCCAGCTCGGCGCGCAGCGCCTGCACCAGCGGCAGGCAGTCGCCGACCAGCGCCACGTCCACGCGCACGACCTTGTTGATCGAGGCGGGGTCGATGTCGATGTGGATCTTGCGCGCGTGCGGACAGAATTCCGAGAGCTTGCCGGTGATACGGTCGTCGAAACGCGCGCCGATGCAGACCACCAGATCGGCGTTGTGCATGGCGAGGTTGGCCTCGACCGTGCCGTGCATGCCCAGCATGCCGACGAACTGCGGGCTGGACGCGGGAAAGGCGCCCAGGCCCATCAGCGTCAGCGTGCAGGGCGCGCCGGTGTGGCGCACCAGCTCGGTGAAGGCGGCGCAAGCCTCGGGGCCGGCGTTCACCAGCCCGCCACCACCATAGAAAATAGGACGCTTGGCTTGTGCGATCAGCGCGGCGGCGCGGCGCACGGCCGACTGCGGCAGCTTGGGGGCCAGCTTGCCGGCCTGTCGGCGCGCGCGCAGCGCGGCCAGCTTCTGCTGCGAGGGCGCTGCCGGCACGTCGATGTCGGCGTCATGCGGCACGGCCAGCTGCACGTCCTTGGGGAAATCCAGCAGCACCGGACCGGGCCGGCCCTGGCGTGTCAGTTCGAAGGCGCGGCTCACCACGGCGGCCACGTCGTCCACCGCGCGGACCTGGGTGTTCCACTTGGTCACCGAGCGCGAGATGCCGATGGCGTCGCATTCCTGGAAGGCGTCGGTGCCGATGGCGGCCGTAGCCACCTGGCCGCTGATGCACAGCACCGGGATCGAATCGCACATGGCGTCCAGCAGGCCGGAGGTGGTGTTGGCCATGCCCGGGCCGGACGTCACGAAGACCACGCCGGTGCGGCCGGTGCTGCGGGCATAGCCCTCGGCGGCATGGACGGCGGCCTGCTCGTGACGCACCAGCACATGGCGCAGGCGCGGCTCGGCGTAGAGCGCGTCGTACAGCGGCAGCACGGCGCCGCCGGGGTAGCCGAAAATCGTGTCCACCCCATGCGCGATCAGCGTGTCCAGCAGGATCCGGGCGCCGTTGGCGGCGGGGCCGGCGGCCGGGCGCGAGGCGGTGGAATCGGCGTCCGGCAGGACGGCAAGGGCGGCGGAGTGGAGGCGATCGTTCATGCTGACTATCTTATTCGTGGATGGGAAGAATTTTTATCTTCTTTTCCACGGATAACGGCCATACGGAGTAAATTCATCTTCAACATGGAGAATTTGAAGAAAATGAACCTGGACAAGTTTGACCTGGCCATTCTGAAGGTGCTGCAGCAGAACGCGCGCGCCAGCCTCAACGACATCGGCGCGGCCGTGGGCCTGTCATCCACGCCCTGCTGGAACCGGATCAAGCGCATGGAAAGCGCCGGGGTGATCCGCGGCTATACGGTGGACATCGACCCGGCCAGCCTGGGCTTCATGGACACGGTGATCGTGCACGTCACGCTGGAAAGCCACAGCGAGGAAACCCTGTACGAATTCGGCCGCGCCCTGGCCCAGATTCCCGAGGTGCTGGAGGCCTTCCTGGTGTCGGGCGACTACGACTATTACATCCGCATCGCCGTGCGCGACACGCGGGACTACGAGCGCCTGCTGCGCGAACAGCTGTACCGAATACCGGGGATCCGGCACAGCAAGTCTTGCTTTGTGCTGCGCCGGTTGAAGGAGACGATGCTGCCGCTGACGGGCGCGGCAACGGCCT
This sequence comes from Achromobacter sp. 1011791174, assembly GCF_059760925.1. Lineage (NCBI taxonomy): Bacteria > Pseudomonadati > Pseudomonadota > Betaproteobacteria > Burkholderiales > Alcaligenaceae > Achromobacter > Achromobacter sp. 1011791174. The sequence goes on along the minus strand of NZ_JCBANH010000026.1, from coordinate 11,589 downwards.
AGGTCCGTGCAAACCAGGCATGGGCCCTGACCATTCAGGTGTGGCCCGGTTTTCGGATACCGAACATCAGGAGTTTTCCGGCCCGCAAATTCGCAATGGATTTTCGCAGGCGCTTGGCGTTGGCTTTCGTACTAAGCAGATGCAGTGTTTCTTGCATGCCGCTGTCGCTGGTCGCAGGTGCCAGAATAGGGCGTTCGCTGCTCGTGCAAGTAGTCTCGGCAGAGGTATGAGCCTTGCATTCGTCGTGATCCATCACAGCGTAGGTCTCCCAAGACAACAGCATGCCGCATCGAAGCGCCATGCCATTTCACGAGGCGCCTGTGCCCACTGTAGCCGGACACCCACACCCAATCTATTGTGGGTCCCCGCAAATTCGCGGCATCCCCGCCCCCTACCTCAGCACATAATCCACCGGCACCGCCGGCTCCGGCAGTGGCCGCACGCCCAGACCTTCCAGCAGGTCGATCTCGATGACGCGCGCCAGCGCGGACAGGGGCAGGTCGTTCTCATCCTTGCCGAAGGGGTCTTCCAGTTCGTCGCCCAGCGCGTCCAGGCCGAAGAAGGTGTAGGCGATGATGGTGACCGCCACCGGGGTCAGGTATTCCAGCGCGCCCACCAGCCCGAAGGGCAGCAGCAGGCAGAACAGCCAGGCGGTGCGGTGCAGCAGCAGCGAATAGGCGAAGGGCGAGGGCGTGAACTTGATGCGCTCGCAGGCGGCCTGGATGGCGGCGCAGGCGGCGGCGCGCTGGGTCAGGGCCTGGTAGAGGATGTCGGTCAGCTCGCCGCGCCGCAGACAGGCGGCCAGGTCGCGGTTGATGGCCAGCAGCAGCGCGTCCGGCACGTTGCGGCAGCCGGCCAGGGTTTCGGCCTCGTCCAACTGCACCCAGGGCCGGGCGGCGGCCAGGGCGTCCTCTTCGCGCAGGCGCGCGGCCAGCGCGTAGGCGAAGCCGATGCAGCGGCGCACGATGCGCTCCTGCACCGGGTTGGCGGTGCTGGCGGCCAGCAGCACCGCGCTTTCGCGCGCCAGGCTGCGGCATTGGACGATAAGCTCGCCCCATTGCTTGCGCGCTTCCCACCAGCGGTCGTAGCAGACGTTGTTGCGGAAACCCATGAAGACCGACAGCGCCAGGCCGAACAGCGAGAAGGGCACGGCGGACAGGTGGGCGGGCGAGAACATGCGGTCGTGGTACATCCACACGACCAGGCAGGCCAGCAGGGTGATGACGAGAATGCGACTGAAGATGCGCGGAATGATGGAGCCGCGCAGAATGAAGAACAGGGCCAGCGCGGAAGGACGCGGACGGACGATCATGATGGGGTGGGAAGGAAAGGCGAGACGGAAAGAGGAACCGGAAACGAAAACCGGAAAGCAGATACGCGGCGCGCCCACTATACGCCTGTCAAACCGTCATGGACGCGCCGATATAATTCTGTTTCGTTTCATCGCCCCCAAAGGCCCGCAGCCCCATGACCAACGCCTCCGAAGACACCCCCATCAAGCCCTGGCACGCCGTCCGCCGCTCCAAGCTGCACGGCAACGGCGTCTTCGCCGCGCGCAAGATCCCCGCGGGCACGCGCATCATTGAATACGGCGGCCAGCGCATCAGCGCCAAGGAAGCGGACCGCCGCCATCCGACCAATCCGGACGACCCGTTCCACACCTTCTTCTTCGCCCTCAGCTCGGGCCGCGTGATCGACGGCGGCGACGAAGGCAACGACGCCCGCTGGATCAACCATTCCTGCGAACCCAACTGCGAGGCGCAGGAAGGCAAACACGGCAAGCGCGTCTATATCGTGGCCGTGCGCGACATCGCGCGCGGCGAAGAGCTGTCCTACGACTACGGCCTGGTGCTGGACGGCCGCATCACCAAGGCGCTGCGCGACGGCTACCGCTGCCTCTGCGGCACGCCGCCGTGTCGCGGCACCATGCTGGCTCTGTCGGACAAGCAGAAGAAGAAGGCGCAGAAGAAGCTGGCCGAGGCCAGGCAGGCCGAGGCGCAGCCCGTGGCCAAGAGCGCGGACGCGCCCACGAAAAAACGGGGCGGTTCGAAGCAAGCGGTGAAGCCGGGCGCCAAACAGGACGCACTGTTGGACGCAAAGCCGGACGCCAAACCCGCAGCCAAGCAGGACGCGCCCGCGCAAGCGGACGGCCAGGCCGCCACCAAGCCGGCGCGGAAACCCGCCCGCAAGCCGGCCGAAGCCACTGCCAAGCCGGAAGCAGCCCAGTCCAAGGCCCCCGCCGCCAAGCGCCGCGCCACGCACAAGACCGCGCCGGTTCCGTCCCCCGCCTGAAACCCCACCGGCGGCAGGCGTATTGCCCCGTCCGGCGCCCGCAGGCGTACAATCAGCCGGTCGTTAACACGACATGCAGTACGTCTTCAGGGCGGGGCGAAATTCCCCACCGGCGGTATGCCACGCAATGTGGCGAGCCCGCGAGCGCCCGGTGTTCCCCAGGAACGCCGGGGTCAGCAGACCTGGTGAGATGCCAGGGCCGACGGTCATAGTCCGGATGAGAGAAGATGTGCCGGCACATACTCGGCTGCCCGGGCGCTTGCGTCCGGCCAGCGGTTTTCTGTTCGGCTGTCGCATAGCCCTGAAACGTTTTTCGCCCACTTTTTCCGCGAGAGCGTTTCACATGTCCAATACCAATCCGCAGCAATCCCTTCCCAGCCTGGCTTCCCAGCCGTTCGAGGCCCGCTTGCAGCGCGCCCTGCATCACCTGCGCCTGGGCCGTCCCGTCATCCTGATGGACGACTTCGACCGCGAGAACGAGGCCGACCTGATCGTCGCCGCCGACAAGCTCACCGTGCCCGTCATGGCGCAGCTGATCCGCGACGGCAGCGGCATCGTCTGCCTGTGCCTGCCCGGCGAGGCGCTGGACCGCCTGGGCCTGCCGCCCATGGTGCAGAAGAACGAAAGCCGCCACGCCACCGCCTTCACCGTGTCGATCGAGGCGCGCGAGGGCGTGAGCACCGGCGTGTCGGCGGCCGATCGCGTCACCACCATCCGCGCCGCCGTCTCGCCCACCGGCCAGCCCGGCGACATCGTCAGCCCCGGCCACGTGTTCCCGCTGCGCGCCCAGCCCGGCGGCGTGCTGACGCGCCGCGGCCACACCGAAGGCTCGGTCGACCTGGCCGTGCTGGCGGGCCTGCGTCCGGCCGGCGTGCTGTGCGAGCTGATGAACGCCGACGGCACCATGATGCGCGGCGCCGCGCTGGAGCGCTACGCCGCCCAGCACGGCCTGGTGGCGCTGACCATCGCCGAGCTGGCCGATCATCTGCAGAAGCTGCGCGATGGCCAGGCCACGCCGGTCGACGACGAAGTGCTGGAGATGGCCGCCACGGCCTGATCCGGCGCGCCACACCGGCGCGGCCCGGCCTTCAGCCCCGGACCGCGCCGATATGAACACCCGACCCGCACCAAACCCGCCGGTGTCGATGCCGCAGCCGGCACCGACCGGGGCCGCTGCCGGGGCTGACCAAGGCCAATGCCGACGCCGCGACCCGCCGCGCCGGCATCCTTCCCCCGGGCGATGCGCGTTCAGCGTTGCCCGTCGTGCGCCGACACCGCCTCCCTGGTCAGCCCGCCCAGCCGCGCATGCACGCGGCCGCCCGTGCCCATGACCAGCGCGAACAGGATCTCGCCCGGCCTGGGCGCATCCTGGATGCCGATCTCGATGCTGTTGAAGTGGCTGCGCACATAGGAAGCGTGGATATAGTGCACCGGCACCATCATGCGGTAGCCGGCCACGGCCACCGCCTTGACGGCCGGCACCATCGCCTTGGGCTCGCCCAGCACGCTGCGCATGGCCCAGCCGCCGGCCTCGTGCCAGACCGCGCCATGCTCCATCTCGCCGTCCAGCCCGACGATGGCGGCCTTGCTGTAGACCTCGATGCTGTCCTTGCCCAGCGTGTCGACCAGCTCGGTCGCCAACAGCGTGCCCAGCCCGCGTAGTTCGGCCATGAAGGGCATCAGGTCCGGCTCGTAGCGGCCGGCATAGGGATTGCGAATCACGGCGCAGGACGCGGCCAGCTTCAACGGCACGGCCGGCGGCGGACCGTACTCATGGAACGTGGTTTCGACGATGAGGCAACGCTTGCGGATATCGATCAGGGACATGGGATGGCCTCCGGGAACAGGATGGAATGCGGGGATGACATGCGGCGACGGCGCGCCCTTCATTGCGGCTCGATGCCGGTTTCCCTGACGATGGCGGCCCACTTGTCGATCTCGGCGCGCACGAAGGCGCCGAATTGCGCGGGCGTCTGGGTTTTCACGGAAAGGCCCTGCGCCGCGTAGGCTTCCTTCAATTCGGCATTGCCCAGCGCCTTCTCCAGCGCGGCCGCCAGGCGCCGGGATACCGGCTCGGGCAGATCCTTCGGACCCATCAGGCCGAACCACACGGTCAGGTTGAAGCCGGGCGCGCCGCTCTCGTTCAGCGTGGGAATGTCGGGCGCCAGCGGGAACCGTTCCGGCGTGCTGACGCCATAGGTCTTGACCTTGCCGGCGCGCGCCTGCTGCAGGCCGTTGGCCAGATCGGTGAAGGTCAGGTCCACGGTGCCGCCGATCACGTCGGTCAGCGCCTGCGGGCCGCCGCGATAGGGCACGGCCGTGACGTCGATGCCACCCATCCGCGCCCACTTGGCGCCGAACACCTGCGCGCTGCCCGAGCCGTAGGCATAGGTCAGCTTGCCCGGATGCCGCGCGCCGTAGGCGTACAGCTCGGCCACGCTGGCGCCCGGCAGGCGCGGCGAGCCAACCAGCAGATAGGGCGTCTCGGCCACGGCGCCGATGGGCGACAGGTCGACGGCCGGATCGTAGGGCAGGTTCTTGAACAGGCTGACGCCGCTGGCGGCCGTGGACACGCCGACCACCACCACGGTATAGCCATCCGGCTTGCTGCGCGCCACGTCATGCGTGCCGATGATGCCGTTGGCGCCGGGCTTGTTCTCGACCACCACCGGCTGCCCCAGGTCGTCGGCCATGGCCTTGCCCAGGCTGCGCGCCACCACGTCGGTGATGCTGCCCGGCGGAAAGGGCACGACCATGCGAATGGGACGGTCGGGGTAGGCGGCCCGCGCCGGGTGCATGACAGCAAGGGCGAGCAGGGCCGCGCCCAGGCCGGCCGCCAGCCGCCGCGCGGCGATGATGGGTTGCATGGCTGTCTCCTGTTGATGTGTTCTTGTCACCGCCCCGAGGCCGCTGCCGCGCGCCACGGGACGACATGCCCGCGCCAGCCAGCGCGGCGCAGGACTGCTCTCATTGCCGGACGGATCCGTTGCCAACCCGCCCATGCGACCCACGCGTCCGCCACGACGGACGGTATCGTTACGCCGGATGCGCCGCCATTTCGGACGCGTTCAGCCGCTCCAGGTATTGGTGGATCCGCGTGTTGTCCACGCCCGGCTCCATCTCCGCCAGCGCGCGCTGCCACAACCCGGCGCACAGCGACAGCTGCCCGACGCGCACGCCGGCGTGCGCCTGCAGCGCATCAGCGGTGCGCAGGTCCTTGGCCATCAACGCCAGCGCGAAGCCGCCGGCGTAGCTGCCCGGCACGATGAACTGGCGCAGCTTGGTCTCGGTGGCGACGTTGCGGCCGCTGGACGCATTGAGCACGTCGGTGAAGACGTCCAGGTCCAGGTCCATGCGGCGCGCGATCAGCAGCGCCTCGCTGGCCGCCAGCAGACCGGCGGCGTACACATAGTTGTTCAGCGCCTTCATGGCATGGGCCGAGCCGACCGCGCCGGTGGGGATCAGCGTGGCGCCCATGCGCGACAGCAGCGGACGCGCGCGTTCCAGGTCGGCGGCGTCGCCGCCCGCCATGATGGCCAGCGTGCCGGCGGCGGCCTTGGCCACGGCGCCGGAAACGGGCGCGTCGACCAGCGCCAGCCCGGCCGCGCGCAGCAGCGGCGCCAGCCGCAGCGTCTGCGCCGGATCGGACGAGCCCATGTCCAGCAGCAGGGCGCCGGGGCGCAGCAGTGTCATCAGCCCGGGACGGCCCGGCGCGCCCTCGATCACGGCATTGGTCACGGCGCTGTCGGGCAGCATGGTGATGAGGATGTCGCAGCCGGCCAGCTCGTCCAGGCTCCCGGCCCCGCGCAGCGTGCGGCCCCAGGCGGGATGCGCGTGCAGCCGCTCCAGGCGGGCCGGGTCGCGGTCATGGGCCAGGATCCGGTCGTCCGAGTCGGACCGCGCCAGGTTCTCCAGCATCGGCAAGCCCATCATTCCCAGTCCGACGAATCCGATTTCCATGCTCATGCCTTCTACTTATCGATGATGCCTTTTCCAGAACGAAAAGCGCATGGGGATACTACCGGCTGTGGATTTTCACGGCCTATGCTAAGTTGGCCGGGGGATATAACAAACGATTATCGAGACAGGACGGAAAGCGCCATGCGCTTCAAGCTCAGGCAGATGGAGGTGTTTCGCGCGGTCATGCTGACCGGCTCGATGAACGGCGCGGCCAAGCTGCTGTTCGTGTCGCAGCCCGCCGTCAGCCGGCTGATCGCCCATGCCGAGCAGAGCCTGGGCCTGCAGCTGTTCGCGCGCGACAAGGGCAAGCTCACGCCCACGCCCGAGGCGCAGCGCCTGTTCGAGGAAGTCGGGCCGCTGTTCGAGGAAGCGTTGCGCATCGACGAGCTGGCGCGCGACCTGGCCGCCCGGCCCGAGGGCGCGCTGACGCTGTGCGCCAGCCCCAGCCTGGCGCTGAACTTCCTGCCGCCGGCCATCGCCCGCTACCTGGAGCTGCACCCCGGCGTGCGGCTCAAGTTCCACACCACGCTGCTGGCCGACATGGCGCACGAGCTGCTGGGCCGCAAGGCCGAGCTGGCGATCTCGGTGCTGCCGGTCGACCATCCCAACCTGGTGGTCGAACCGCTGGCCACGGGCGAGATGGTCTGCATCCTGCCGGAAGGCCATCCGCTGGCCGCGCAGCCGCGCGTGAGCCTGGCGCAGCTGGCGGCCTGCCGGCTGGTGCTCTACAGCCGCAACATTCCCTTCGGCCAGCTGGTGGCGGCGGCCTTCCAGCGGGCCGGCGTGAGCTGGAGCGCGGCGGTCAACATCATGCGCGCCGAAGTCGCCTGCGCGCTGGTGCGGGCGGGCGCCGGCGTCGCCATCGTCGATCAGTTCTCGGTGGGCGGCCAGGGCTGGCCCGGCGTGGTGGCGCGGCCGCTGCGCGAATCGATCCCGCTGTCGCTGAGCCTGGCGCGCTCGCGCTTCGAGCGGCCCAGCCGGCAGGTGCAGCGTTTCGTGCGCCTGATCAGGGAACATGTGCGCGGCCTGCCTGACCTGAAAACACCGGGATAGCGCTTGCCGCCGCCCGCCGTCGCGACGGCCGACATGCAAGGAAGTCCTTCAAATGGAAAGAGGGAACGGGATAGCGCGAGGCCCGCCTGGGCGATGGCATAATTCCGGGACTCGCGCCCCCCGCGGGCACAGAAGAATTTAATGAGCCACAGCTCGCATTAGATACACGCATCACCCGGCTTTCATGACATCCATCCCGCAGCCCCGAAAAGCGCCGCGCCAGCAGCGCTCGCAACAGACCGTCGACGCCATCCTGCAAGCCACCGCCCGCGTGCTGGCCGAACATGGCTACGCAGGCACCAACACCAACCTGATCGCCGAAACCGCGGGCGTGAGCGTGGGTTCGCTGTACCAGTACTTCCCGAACAAGAACGCGCTGATCGCCGCCCTGCACGACCGCCACGACCGGCAGATGCTGGACCTGATCGACCAGACGCTGGAGGCCAATCCCGCCGCCACGCTGCGCGACCGGGTCGCCGCCATCGTCGGCGCCATGCTGGGCGCGCACCTGCTGGAACCGGCGCTGCATCGCGTGCTGGAACGCGAGTTCCCGCTGTTCGACCAACCGCGCGAGCACAGCCTCGCCGACCAGGACATCCACCGCCGCATGCGGCACCTGCTGGAGTTCCACCGCGACGAGATCGCACAGCCGGACCGCGATCTGGCCACCTATGTGGTGCTGCGCATCATGGAATCGCTGGTGCACGCGGCCGCGCTGGAACCGCCGGCCGGCTTTTCGTCGGCGCAATTGGAACAGGCGGTGGTGGACGCCATCATGGGCTATCTGAGCGTGCCGGCGCCGGCCGCCCGCAAGCGGGCCGCGCCGCGCAAGGCGGGCTGAGACAGGCTGCCGCCGCCAGCGTATCCAGGAAGCGGGACGCCAGTTCCGGCGCGCTCGACACATCCAGCCTCGCATAGGCGTTCTTGCGATGCGTCTTGACGGTCTCGATGCCGATCTTGAGCTTTTGCGCGATCTCCTTCGAGCAATAGCCCCTGAGAATCAGGCCGACGATCTCGGCCTCGCGCGGCGACAGCCTTTCCCGCCAGCCGCGCATGCCGGCCAGGCGCAGGCCGTCCCGCGACGCGCATTCGCGTTCCGCCAGCCACGAGGCCAGATGCCGCCTGAGCAGCGACTGGACCAGCGGAAACACGCTGTTCAGCCGCGCGGCCTCGTGGCGGGTGAACCGCGCGCCGCCTTGGCGGTACAGGCCCACCTGCAAGGTGCGCGAGCCGGCCAGGCGCACGCTCAGGTCCAGCTCCTTGAGCGTGGCGGGAAAGTCCCGGGTCAGATAGCCGATCTCTTCGTCGCGGCTCAGCCGGATGCTGTCGCAATCGCGCTCGGGCCGGTGCAGGAAGGGCGAGCGGCACAGCTCGGGCAGGAAATGGACGCCGCTTTCGATGCCCCGCAGGTGATGCTGGAAGAACGGGTGATAGCGGAACGTGCCGCCCGAGTAGCGATGCAGCGAGCGTTCCGGCGCGCCGGACGGGAAGTTGCTATGCAGACAGGCCGGCGCGGATTCCCCGTCGTAGAAGAACACGGCATACAGGTCGAACGGCACCAGCGCTTCCAGGCGCTCCAGCAGCAAGGCCGGGAAGTCCTGCCGGTCCAGGGCGTCGACGAGCTGGCTCATGTGATCGATGGTCATCACGGCGGACATGCGGGACCTCCGGCGCGGGATGGATTCGCGGATTCCCGAGCATGCCAAATCGCGGCGGGAGCGGCAATGCCGCGGGTGACGCAAAAAGATCCGCCCATGGGTCCGCCGCTGTTCATTCGTCTGATTCTTCATGCGAGCGTGATGCCGCGCCGCTTGCACGGCCCGCGCGCGCCATCCCCCCAAGAGGGGATTACCGCTCCCATGCCCGCTTGCTAAGGTCGCTGTCACCACAACGACAAGCGCGCTTCCCAAGGAGACGGTATGAACAGCATATGGACCACGCCCGCCGTGGCGGCCTGCCTTTCCCTGGCCGCCACCGCCAGCCTCGCGGCCGACCTTCGCGTCGCGGTCAACCAGGGCAATCCGCCTTTCGAATTCGAAGACCGCAACGGCAAGCTGACCGGTTTCGAGGTCGAGGTGATCCAGGCCGTGGCCCAGCGCCTGAACAAGTCGGTCGAATTCTCGTCGATGCCGTTCAACATGCTGTTCGCGGCCGTGCAATCCGGCCGCGCCGACGTTGCCCTGGGCGCCATCACCATCACCGCCAAACGGCTCGAGAACGTCGCGTTCACCCAGCCCATCATCGATTCCAATCAGTGCGTGGCCGCGCTCTCGGACGGTCCCGTCAAGCGCGTGGAGCAGCTAAAGGGGCGCGATGTCGGCGTCATCACCGGCACGGTGGGCGAGATCTGGGCCGCCCGGTCCCAACAGGAACACGCCTACAAGGAAATCCGCCGCTACGACGGCAATATCGAGCCGATGATGGACCTGGCCTCGCAGCGCACCGCCGCGAGCATCAACGACTGCCCGATCATGGCCTGGTACATCCGCGACAAGCCGCAGTTCTCCATCATCCATGAAGTGATGACCGGTGACAGGAACGCGCTGATGCTGCCCAAGGCCAGCCCGCTGCTGGACGCGATCAACCAGGAAATCGGCCGCATGAAGACCGACGGCTCGCTGCCCGGCCTGTACCGCAAATGGTTCAACGCCGAGGCCGGCCCGCAATCCAGCACGGTGAAGATCGAAGCCATTCCGGCCGTGCAATGAACCTGGCCGACACTTTCTTCAACACCAGCGTGCTGGCCGACTCCATCGGCTCGTTGCTGGCCGGCTTCCGCCTGACGGCGCTGCTGGGCGCGACCAGCCTGGTCCTGGCGACCGCGCTCGGGCTGCTGCTGGTCGTGCTGCGCCTGTACGCGGTCAAGCCGCTGCGCTGGGCCGCCATCGCGCTGATCGACGTGCTGCGGGCGATTCCGCTGCTGGTGCTGCTGGTGATCGTCTACTACGCGCTGCCCTTCGTCGGCCTGCGACTGCCGCCGTTCTGGGCCGCGACCGCCGCGCTATCTCTGGTGGCGTCCGCCTACATCGCCGAGACCTTCCGCGCCGGCATCGAGGCCGTTCCCGCCGGCCAGGTCGAGGCCGCCCGCGCGCTGGGCCTGTCCTGGCCCCGGATGATGACCGACATCGTGCTGCCGCAGGCGATCCGCTTCACCATCCCGCCCGGGACCGGCATCGCGATCAGCCTGATCAAGGACACCGCGCTGGCCTCGGTGGTGGCCATGCCGGACCTGCTCAAGCAGGCCACGCAGGCGCAGGCCTATTACGCCAATCCCACGCCGCTGATCGGCGCGGCCATGCTGTACCTGCTGCTGTTGCTGCCGCTGGTGCGCGTGGTCAGCGCCATCGAGAACCGCGCCAGCCGCCGGGGAGCCCGATAGTGCACATCCCACCCTGCCCCGCGCCGCAGGACGCCGACGCAGCGGCGGCCTCGAACCCGCCCCCGCTGCTGCGCCTGCGGCGGCTGGAAAAACACTACGGCGCCTTCACCGCGCTGGACGGCGTCGACCTGGACGTGGCCCGTGGCGAGGTCATCGCCCTCATCGGCCCGTCCGGGTCCGGCAAGTCGACGCTGGTGCGCTGCGTGAACCTGCTGGAAACCTATGACGGCGGCAGCGTCGAGGTCGACGGCATCACGGTGCGCGACGACCGGCGCCTGGGGCGCGTGCGCGCCGAGGTCGGCATGGTGTTCCAGCAGTTCAACCTGTTCCCGCACATGAGCGCGCTCAGGAACGTGGCGCTGGCGCCGGTGCGCGTGCGTGGCCTGTCCTGGCCCGAGGCCACGGCGCGGGCCGAGGCCCTGCTGGAACGCGTGGGCCTGCGAGACCACCAGCACAAGCGGCCGGGCCAGCTGTCGGGCGGACAGCAACAGCGCGTCGCCATCGCGCGGGCCCTGGCCATGCAGCCCGAGCTGCTGCTGTTCGACGAGCCCACGTCGGCGCTGGACCCGGAAATGGTGCAGGAAGTGCTGGACGTGATCCAGGACATCGCCAGGACCGGCGCCACGCTGCTGATCGTGACCCATGAAATGTCCTTCGCGCGCAAGGTGGCAGACCGTGTCGTGTTCATGGAGCAGGGCCGCATCGTGGAAATCGCGCCGCCCGAGACGTTTTTCACGAACCCCGCCACGGACCGCGCCCGGGCCTTCATCCATACCGCCACGCGCGGACGCGGCGGCATGTCCGCCTGAGCCTTCCACACGAGTCCTGCCCATGCGCCACGACCCACGCCCGGCCCCGGAACCAGATCCCGCCCCTAACGCAGGCCCTGGCCTCGATACAGGCCC